>WFOZ01000038.1 GCA_015487825.1 Planctomycetaceae bacterium | reverse complement strand
GTGGTGAAGGTCTCAACCTCCAGTTCTGCCATGTGGTTATCAATTATGACATCCCCTGGAATCCGATGCGCCTGGAACAGCGCATCGGCCGGGTGGATCGCATCGGTCAAACTCGCATCGTGCGCGCTATTAATTTCATGTTAAAGGATACGGTGGAATATCGGGTTCTGGAGATTCTGGAAGAAAAGTTAAAAGTGATTCGGGAAGAATTTGGTATTGATAAGACCGGAGATGTTCTCGATTCTGCACAGGCCGGACAATTATTCGATGATTTATATGCTGAAGCCATTTTAAATCCAGAGGATTTGGAGAAAACAGTCGAAGAAGCACTGAATACATTCCGGGAGCAGGTTCGTGAATCCAAAGAAAGTACGTCAATCCTTGGTTCTACAGAGGCTCTGAATCCACAAGATGCACAGCAGTTGCTGGCCCATCCATTGCCTTATTGGATTGAGCGAATGACCGTGAACTTTCTTCGGGCCAATGGTGGAAAAGCAACGCTGAAAAACAATGTTTGGGAGCTTACCTGGCCCGATGGTGAAATCATGAACAGTGTGGTTTTTTCCAGCAAAGAGGCTGAGGAAAAACCGTGGGCAAATCACCTTACGCTGGAACATCCAAAAATTCGAGAACTGATTCAGTCGATCCCGGAGTTTGTGCCTGGTCAGCCGATCCCTGTTGTGGAAATACCAGAGCTTGATGTCAATGTCAAAGGTATCTGGTCGCTCTGGCGCATTTCAATTTCGCTGGACAATCCATCCGATAGCGATTTGGACAACAGGCGATATCGCATTTTCCCATTTTTTCTGGCTGATGATGGTCGGGTGTTTGCTCAGACTGCCCGACATATTTGGAACCTACTATTAACCAATTCGCTACAGAGCCTGGAATATTTGAAAGCTGAAGAATCAAGGGAAGTTTTCGAGCGGGTTCAAATGGTGGTGGAACACCAGGGCAAAGCAATATACAACGAACTTGTGCAGATGCATCAGGATCGCCTTACACGAGAATATCAGAAAATTGAATATAGCTTTGCAGCCCGACGCCGGGCTATTGAACGCATTGGCCTACCCCAGGTTCGAGAGCATCGGTTGAGACGGTTAGAGAAGGATGAACAACAATGCAAGAGAAGTCTGGAATTAAAAAAGCAAATATTGCCTGAATTGGTCCCTTTAGTTATCCTAAGATTGCGAGACCGCGCTGAAAAATGAGTTCCTGGAGAGACAAAATCCTTAAAGAATTTGAGCCGCATATTTGCAGGCTTACCTTGGTGGCTGATCCGGACGAACTGCTACTTGAAGAACAAATTCTTGCAGAGCTTCGCCAACGAGGATTTGAGCTCATTTCTTTTGATGATCATGTGTATTTTCGCTACCTATATGAGTCTCGATTTCGTGCTCATTGGGATAAAGGTGAGCAAACGAATCTGGTTGTTTTACTGAGGTCTCTTTCAAATGATCTCACAGTCCTGCCCTATGACTTGCTACAAAGCGGGCGAAAACTTACTTTCAGCCTGGCTGATCTGTTTCCCACTCTCAGCTATCCTGTGATCGCAACACTGGACCGGGCTGACCTCGATGCCCTTTATGAGGCGCAGGCAAAATATGCCACAACTGTTCTGGGAAGTGATGCAACCAAGCAGTTCATCCTTCGATATGTATTTGATATCGAGCCCGAATTGATTAAGCAGCCAGCAGACTTACTTCGAATTTTACTGCGCCGCCATTATCGAGGGCAAAAAATTCCCACTGAAATAGATGAATGGTTTATCAGGAGGCTTCGACAAAGCGGCCTTTTCGATGAATGGCCCCTGGAAATGATCATCCCGGACCGTGATGCATTCCTTGCTTTCTTACAAGAACGTTGGCCTACCTTTTTGGAAAGTCTTGCGCAAAAAGACAAAAAAATGGTCAAGGATGCGGTTTACCAGGATCTAACCTTAACAATACCCGGGCCTGCGTTATTACCTTTTGACCATGACGACGTGAGGATTTATATTGATAATCTTTTTCTTGATGGGTTGCTTCAGCCGGTGGAGTTTGACCGATTGGAGAGGATTCCTCAAAGCTGGGTAGGTATTGGTGTGCTGGCCAATTCTGCTGATAACAATGCACGCCGAATCGAAAGGCTTATTGAGCTTATCCAGGAAACATTACCCGACAATAAGGCTCGACACCAAGAATGGCAAATTTTTTCTTACCGATGGGCAGAGTTCCTGGCACTGATGATGAATACAGAAATAGGTTTGCAAGAAAAACATCAAGAAATCTTAGAGGACTTAAAACATCGTCTTGATGCTATTTTTAAAGATTGGTTGTTAAACCGATATGCGGGACTTGTTAACCTTCCACCAACTCCCCCGCTAATGCTACATCATCTTCCGCGATTTATGGCCCGAAAAATTGTAGAAAATAAGCACGCAAAAATTGCTTTTCTTTTAGTGGATGGTCTTTCTCTGGAACAATGGATTGCAATGCGGGATATTCTAAAAGCACAAGATGAAAAGCTTCGTTTTCGTGAAGCCGCAGTTTTCGCTTGGATACCAACTATAACTTCCGTTTCCAGACAGGCAGCTTTTGCTGGCAAACCACCGATTTATTTTCCCTCGAGTCTTTATACTACTGAAAAAGAAGAGACCTTGTGGATTCAATTCTGGATTGATGAGGGCGTACAAGCAAATGAGGTGCGCTATGTTAAGGGATTAGGGGATTTATCTAGCGATCAAGACAATGGTAAAATGGCCCATATTATAGAATTTTTAAAAGAACCCAAAATTCGAATTATTGGACTCATAATTGATAAAATTGATAAAATCATGCATGGGATAGAATTGGGTACAGCAGGCATGCATAACCAGATAAAACAATGGTGTAAAAAGGGGTTTATGCTAAACCTGATCAATCTTCTTTTTGATGGAGGTTTTGATATTTATTTATCTTCAGACCACGGCAATATCGAAGCAAAAGGCCTTGGAAGTCCGAGAGAAGGAGCCATCGCCGAGTTACGAGGTGAACGCGTTCGCATTTACTCTGATCCTGTTTTAATTAAACGAGTAAAGGCTAAATTTGTCAATTCCATAGAATGGCCACCTATTGGACTCCCTGAAAAGTATTATGCTCTTATTGCTGATGGGCGATATGCCTTTACACAGCAAAATAATAGCATCGTGTGTCATGGTGGAATAAGCATGGAAGAAGTCATTGTACCATTTGTTAAAATAACCAGGGAAAATTCAAAAAATGCAAGACATGAAAATAGGGTTTGATCGAAGGATACGGCTTGAATGGCTGGAAAAAGCTGTGAGGTATTATCAAGCAGGGATTTCGGTGTCGCAAATATCAAACCTTTTACTGGAAGAAGTCAGCGAGCGGCTTGCTGTAGGCAAAAGCAAAGTAAACCGAGGAAGCGGAGAAAAGGCTGTGTCTATTATCATGAAAATATGGATAAGGCCGGATGATTATATTGAACCCTTGCGAAAAGCAGCCCTTGAATTATTTAATCAAACGCCCGCTGAACAGCATATTGTACTGCACTGGGGAATGACAGCAGCAGTGTATCCTTTCTGGGAGTCAGTAGCTTTACATGCAGGTAGAATGATTCGGCTGCAAGAAGGGTTTACATCGGCGCAGATTTATCGAAGGATGATCGAGCAATATGGCGATCGCTCAACGGTGAAAGATGCAACTAGAAGAGTTTTAAGA
>WFOZ01000037.1 GCA_015487825.1 Planctomycetaceae bacterium | reverse complement strand
TAAACAGACCGCCCGCCATCATGCCGGTTATTTTTCGCATCATTTTGATATCCCATTTAACTCCATCCTGAAACGCGAGTAAGTCGTTCCCATTGACAAAAATAGAATCGCCACCCAGTTCCAGAATGGTCACTTTTTTTCCATGATCTGCCAAATACAGATAGCCATTCCCCTCGGCTTTGGTTAGTCGAACTCCTTCGCCTGTGAATGTTTTTTTGAGAAACTTGCCGACACCATGTTCCAGTATCCCCTCGCGGGTAAATTTTATATTGCCATTGTAGGCAATCATGGCTCCCATTTTTGTCCAGACCATTCCTTCAAGATCAACTTCCAGAATTCGGCTGCTTTCCAGTTCGAAAAATCCTTGCCCGTGATCTTTTTCACCCGTGCTTGAAACAAATTCTTCTAACGTGTATCTGCTCATTAATAATTACCTTTTCAAAAAGTGAAGGGGTTGTGAGAATAAATTCATGTTGAATATTGCTGGGGCCTATTGAGGCAATTCTTCCCACTCAAGTTCAACTTGAAGTCCGCGCCATTTACTTAACGGCTGATTACTGATCGGGTTCATCGTTAATTCATAATTATTAATACCACTTCGAACCGGTGCATGGGCCAACGGTGCGAATTGAAAATCGGTTTGGATGGTCACATGGTCGCAGAATGTTGCGGGATCGATATTCTCCTGGTTGCCTTTTTTTACAGAGTGAATTCTAATCCAGTAGTCGTAAACCGCAGAGGATTGTTGGTCGATCCAGGAATTGAATGATGCAAATTGGTGGCCTTCAGTTTTCGTGAATTTCAGCGGAGTCCATTGCTTACGATCATGTGAAATGGCGATATTCAATTTCGATGGATCAACATCACTTGGCAGAACCAATCTTCCACCAAGAATAACGTAAGACCAGTTAATTTCGATCAGACGATCATTTTTCACCTGCATCATCTCAGACATTTTTCTTTTTTGTAGTAGTTTCCCATTCCCAAAACGGGGAGGCAATGCAGTGTTGGGATATCGAATACTGTGGATTCGATCATGGCGAGTAAAATCGAAAACAAGCTGGTCTCCCGGTCCAAGCACAGGGCGTAATGGCTTCGATTTTTCTGTCAGCGGATCGTACGCCACGTTATTATCAGTTGTTGTATAGAGATTTGCGATATCTCGTGAGTTGCTGCCAATTGGGTCTTTCGGTGTCGCGGTGATAATTTGTGGTCGCATTTCGAGATCGGCGACGCTGGCAACTTTGCCCTCTTTAGTGCGATAAACAACTTCGTGATCGGGATCGTACATGTGCCACGCGCCGTTGTAATACGCTTCCCCAACAACATGCCCGGAGAGGCCATGAATTCGCGATTTGATACCAGCCGCCCTGGTCAATTCGCTGAATGTTGCCGCACAGTCGTCACAAAAACCGTAACCGTAAACATTAAGAAACTTCACCGGATCGTGAATTTCTGCTCCTCCTTCAGCCGGAATGTAATGATACCGCCAATCAACAAGTAGCTTCCAAATCGCCAGGCATTTTTGCTCGTCACTCATTCCCGGTTCAATGACACTTTTCAACATCGATGCAATGCTCGTCAAATCGGGATCGCCGCGATGTTTCAAATGAGGGATGACAGAACTCTTCTCATCCAGATTAGTATATTGAAGACGCAGCATGCGAACTTTCGCCTTCTCATTCGCTTCAATCTGGAACTGAGACAACTTTGATTTTGCGGTAACTTTCGCCAACTTGCGGACAAACTTTTCGTCACTGACAAGCTCGTAACGCCGATTGTTTGTGCGGGGATCGCTCGAATCAGATGCCGAAAAGTACAGCGAGGTATTCGTCCAATGACTATACCGACCACGTCCCTGTTTGATGATTTGTTGATGCACCGAGCCGGGCAAAGGCAACGCTTTACCATCTTCAAGCAAAATGCACTGCGACTTCCCCTGTTTATCCCCCATGCGGTTCAGGTGTAACGTCGCGATATATCCGTAACCATCAATAGGGCTGATGTCATTCGGTTTAATGAGTTCGCTAAGTTGCCGACTGTCAGATTTCTCGGTAATGAGTCTCGGCTGTAAGCGTTCACTCTGCTGAGAAAATACCGGCTTGTTAATCGAAACAAGAAGTAACAGAATAAGTAAAATTTTCATCTCTGTTTTCTCACTGTAAGCATCCGGGATGATAAATCGTTTTAGGTCGCGAACTCTTTGAATATACTGTATTTGCAGGCAGACAAAGATGTCTAGCCCCTGTTAGTAATCTGATGAATTAACAGCAGATCCCTGAACTTGATACCGAACTGGTTATTATGAGTGGAGCTTTTCGTCAAGCGCCTGCCTGAGAATCCCGCCGAATTCACGGGCACTCCAGGCACTTCTACCGATTCCCCAATGTTGTTCGATGTATCCTGGATCGTTCGGATGGATATCGCAAAGCAGTATATCTTCCACATGCCTTTGCGATCGAGTCACAATTTCTCCATTCGGATCGATGACATAACTGTCACCATAACCGACCCCTTTGCTGTTGAGAATCGATTCCTCTTCGCCAATGGTGACGTTATTCCCACGCACAAAATAAATGCTGTTTTCAACCGCTCGGGCGGTGTGGTCTGCGCGCACTTTCATAAAATGCCTGATCAAACCTTTGGCACCAATGTAATTGTAATGCGGTGCAAAAATCACTCTTGCTCCCTTGATCGCCAATATCCGTGATGGTTCGATGTATCCTCCATCGGCACAAATAATGATTCCGAATTTCACGACGCCGTCGTCCCGTGTCTCCCGCTCAAACACGGGAAATTTTCTGCCCTGTTGATGAAACTTCATATAGGCAGCACATTTGCTGTACGTTCCCAGCAGATGTCCACGATGCGAAACGAGTGCCGTGTTGAATAAATCTTCCCCGCGCAATTCATTAAAACCGACAATCAGCGTGGGATCGAATTGGCTTGTTGCATCGAGTATTTTCATCATTTGTGGAGAATCGACTGCAAAGGCATGTTTGCGGGCACGTGGCCCGTCATCCTGATACCCGGTCAGAAAACATTCCGGAAAGGAAACAATCTCCGCCCGATCCTGCTGAGCCTGTTTCATCCCTTCAACAACCCGATTCAGATTCGCATCGAAATTTCCACTTTTCGGCTCAAACTGGCAATGTGCAATTCGCATCGCAATTCTCCCTGGTTGATTAGCATGAGAAATAAAAATTATTGCATGAACTGGCATCAAACAACATAGCGCGGCATAGC
>WFOZ01000036.1 GCA_015487825.1 Planctomycetaceae bacterium | reverse complement strand
GACAACAGATGATGATCAGTCTCTCGATTTGGACGTTAACAAGCTCGCAAAATTGTTTAACAATTCAGAAGCAGAGCTCGAATCCGTTGCTCAGCTCTCTGAAGCCGAAGACCTTTCTGACGCCTGCACTCCTGAAGAAGTTGTGGATGAAGTAGAGGCATCCGAGTCAGCCGACGAAGTTGACGAGTTACGCGATGAATTGGCAAAAATGTTTGGGTTGGATCAGTTAAAGTCCCCGGTTGAACCATCGGCTTATAATACTGAAGAAGATCATGCCGAAGTTGATACAGCACTGCCGGAAATTATTGACGAACCAGTAGAACAAAGCTACTGCGAAGAACCTGAATCTATTCCAGCCGAACCAGTTGATGCAGGGCCCCTGGAGCAGGAATCGACGGACATATCTGCGGAAGAGGCGGAAGATCCTGACTCAATTTCAGCTTATATGAAAGCTCTCTTTGCAAGAACAAGTGGTAAACAGGAATATGTAGAGCCGACCCTTTCTCAAAAAAATACCGAGCGGGAAGAGCCCCGCGAGCCGGAACTTGTTCAGCAGGCTGAACCCGTAACACAAACTGCGGAGCCTGAGTTAGAACAAGCCCCGTTGGAATCTCTTGCGCCAATTGCCAGCGTAGATCGTGATTCAATGGCGTTGGAAATTGCCTCGCTGAGAGAAGTTGCCAATCATACCGCACGTAGTGCTTTATGCACACATGCCTGGAAACAGCTTCGCGTGAAAGTTCTGCTGAACGGCTCCCTGACAGTTATTGGTGGGGTTGCCTCTGCAATCCTTCTCACTGCTCCGCTCTGGGGATATCAGTCCTATACGAGTTATGGCATTATTACTTTACTGCTAAGCAGCATCTCTGCAATTGAATTAATCCGAACTAATATGATGGTTCAGCGACTCAAAACAGGAGTATCTTCAGCCGACGGAGTAAATTCCGAGTGTGATAGCGAGTCAGATCAGCAATAGTCGTATCGCAGAAGTATCTGTTCAATGCAATGAGACAGTGGAGTAGAGAGTCTTTTCCTGCTATCCTCTCGTCTTGCCTGTTTAAGAAACTGATACAAACGATTGCTGGGGAAAAGTAAGACGATGAAAGCGATGCTGCTCTGCGACTATAAACAGCTGGAAATACAAGAGATGCCCGAACCGGAAGTTGGGCCACACGATATTCTGATAGCCGTTCGTGCATGCGGGATTTGTGGCAGCGATGTTCATGGTTACGACGGCAGCACCGGTCGTCGTGTGCCTCCTGTAATTATGGGGCATGAGGCAGCTGGTGTTATTACCCGGGTTGGTTCGCAGGTAAGTCGCTTTCAGATAAACGAGCGGGTTACATTTGATTCAACTGTTTCCTGCGGGGCCTGCTTCCATTGCAGTCGAGGGGAAATTAATCTTTGTGACAATCGCAAAGTTCTCGGCGTTTCGTGTGATGAATATCGCCAGCACGGTGCGTTTGCAGAGTATGTTGTCGTTCCGGAAAATATTGTTTACGCCTTACCGGATTCTTTTCCTTTTGAACATGCAGCGATGATTGAAGCGGTTTCGATTGCAGTTCATGCGGCTAATCGTACCCCGGTTTCTCTGGGAGATTCGTGTATTGTCGTCGGCACGGGAATGATCGGTTTACTTGTTATACAAACAATGAAACTCGCCGGATGCAGTACGGTGATCGCAGTAGATATTGACCCCGGGAAACTGGAATTAGCACTCAAACTGGGAGCTACTGCTTCAATAAATGCTGCTCAGCAAGATGTTGCTGCAAAAGTGAAAGAGCTGACTTCGGGCCGCGGAGCCGATGTTGCTGTGGAGGTTGTGGGGGCCACAAAAACTATTCAAAGTGCGATTGAATCAGTTCGAAAAGGGGGGCATATTACATTAGTCGGAAACCTCGCTCCTCAAATCGATCTGCCTCTGCAAAGCATTGTCACTCGCGAATTGACTCTACACGGCTCTTGTGCATCTCGCGGAGAGTATCCGCAATGTATTGAACTAATGGACCGGGGAGAGATTCTGGTTGAACCTCTTATTTCTCTCAAAGCTCCGCTGGAAGAGGGGCCTGCATTGTTTGAAAGGCTTTACAACGCAGAACCAGGTTTAATGAAGGTGATTTTACAACCATAGAAATCACCTGAAGCGGGATGAGCCAGATCGCTGGATTTTATGCTGCGGCTGGAATTTTCTCTGTGCCTGAACCGGTTGAATCGTCCAACGCAACATATTGATTCACAATTTCCCACAGGCTCTCGGCGATGTGGGCTGGTTCGCTGTTGAGTGTCTCTTTAAGTTGCTGAAGTTCGTTGTTGATCTGCATCACACTTGGGGCAAAACCGGAACCAAGTATGATTTTCTCATGAACTTTTTCCGCACTTTTTTCGTGGGAATAAAATAACTCCTCATACATTTTTTCACCGGGACGCAGGCCCGTGAACTGAATGTCGATATCATTGGGATAGTTCAATCCGGAAAGGGAAATCATATCTTTTGCCAGATCAACAATTTTGACAGGTTCTCCCATTTCAAGAATTAATACATTGCCTGAATTCCCGACTGCACCGGCTTGCAGGACCAATTGCGAGGCTTCAGGAATTGTCATGAAGTACCGCACCATGTTTTCATCGGTCACTGTAACCGGTCCACCCAGTTCAATTTGCTTGCGGAATGTAGGGACAACGCTGCCTACAGAATTCAAGACATTTCCAAATCGAACGGTAATAAATTTTGTGGAAGAAGTTTGAGCCATCGCCTGCAGATATTTTTCTGCCATCAGCTTCGTGGCTCCCATTACGCTGGTCGGGCGGACGGCCTTGTCTGTTGAAATCAGTACAAAACGCTCCACATTGTGACGATGAGCAGCATCCACCAGTTGCTTGGTCCCCATAATGTTATTTCGAATCGCTGCATATGGATTGTCCTGCATCAACGGGACATGTTTATAAGCGGCTGCATGAAATACAAGTTGTGGAGAGTGTTTCTCAAAAACACCTTCTAACGCTTCCGGATCAAGCACACTGGCCGTGTTGTAAATAAGCTCTGTTTCAGGAAATTCCTGCTCGTTAAACTCTCGTTCCACCTGGAAGATACCATATTCGGAATGATCATAAATGATCAGTTTAGCAGGGCGAAAACTTAACACCTGCCTGCACAGTTCGCTTCCAATACTCCCGGCTCCTCCGGTAACGAGCACTGTTTTTCCGCTGATCGATTCACCAATTTCTTTCAGCCCTAACTTTGCAGGAGGTCTGCGCAACAGATCGTCAATGTCGAGATCCCGCACCGCCAGTCGAAATCGACCTGCGACAATCTCTTCAACAGTAGGTATTTTATGTACTTTAACTTTAAGCTCTTCACATTGATGCAGCAGGTCCCGTACAACACTCCCGGCAGTTGTTGTCGGTACAAGTATATGTTGAATCCCGGCAAGTCGGCTTTGTTCTTTGCATTCTTCAAGTGAATATACTTTTTGTCCGCCAATTAAAGAGCGTTGTTTTGAAGAACCGGGATCGATAAATCCAACAACGTGATATCGTTCCAGGCAGCCGTTGCTTGCCATCAGCATCTTCCAGATTCCGATCGCGGTTTCATCGGTGCCGAAGATCAATGCAGATTCTGTCGGTCGTTTCAGATGCGATCTCTTCCACTTTTTCCAGATGACTCTGCAACTGACACGGAAAGCTGAAATAAGCAACATGCTCAGAAGGGCATCAATCAGAATGACCGAACGCGGAATCACAAAGGCCTGATCGGAAAGCATGACTGATGTCTGATCAGAAAAGAAATGGAAAAAACTGAGAAAGATAACAACGCTTATTCCACAACTTGCGCCAATCACAACCAGATCTGCAATCGTGGCGTGCCGAAAAGTATGAGTCCATTCTCGCGTGGCTGTACAAACTGCAAATTTCACACCCAGCACAAATGGCAACGAAGCTATAAACCAGCTTAAACCTGTCGATCCCAGATTGAAGTCGAACCGCAGGCAAAATGCTAGAAAAAGCGATGTTGTCAGGATGAGAAAATAAATCGGTAGTATCAGGGCAAGGCGATGCTGCATCCAGCAATCTCCATTAATACGTAAGGTGTCGTACAGAGGGACCAGGAAATTAAACCTGGAATAAGAAGGTATGAATCGATGGTGGTGAAGTGAATCGAATCTACTGGCACGATGAAGATATCGACCAGATGTTTATGGCCCGTTCGGGGCACGTTTTACCCCGTTCGCTCTGTAGCGTCCAGAGACGTTTAATTGCCTCGATTGATAGCATACATACGCATATACCTGGAGAGACGGTGCTTCCGGCTACATAATCGTAACTCTATTTGCATAGACTACTTGCGGCGATTGCTGGCGAGTATGCACACAATACCACCGAGCATCCAGATTGTAAGAGTTGCAATCGAGAGCCACTTTCCCAGACTGAAACTGCGCGAATGATACTCCCATCTTAAAGCATGTTTACCCTGCGGAATGGTTACGGCACGAAACATGCCCGCAAATTTTTCGGACTTAATCGGGGAATCATCCAGATACGCGATCCAGTCATCATCGTACAGGTCCCGCAACACCAGCCTGGTTTTTGAAGGGGCAGTCACTTCCAGCGAAAGTTGGTTCGGGGCATACTCCAGCCAGCGGATTTCCCCTTTGTTTGAATCACCAAGTTGCCCAGTTGCCCAATCGGCCCGGCTGTGACTGT
>WFOZ01000035.1 GCA_015487825.1 Planctomycetaceae bacterium | reverse complement strand
GTATATGTACTTTGCGAATCCCTGGGGATTACTGGGCCTGTTGGCGTTGCCGATTATCGCCTACATTCACATGTTCCATCGACGATTCCCTCCGCTGGAAATTGCAGGTTTGCATTTGTGGACGCTGGATACCCGCAAAGATACCCCCGGTCGAAAAAAGGAAAAACTGCCGATCACTCGCTCTCTGCTTCTGGAACTGCTTGCCGCTTTGTTGCTTTCCCTGCTTCTTGCTGATCCACGAGATGCTTCTGTTTCCACGCGTCCCCATCTGGTTGTCATACTGGATAATTCTGCCTCTTTGGCTGCTGTGTTACCTGAAACGGGCGAGTCTACCCGTGATCGTGCAGTAAAATGGTTAAACGATCAGCAAAAAAAAATCGGTCGGAACAGCCTCTATTCTATTTTGACAACAGGACGAAGGCCGACACTCATTGCAGGCCCGCGCGCCAGCTGGGAAGAGGCTGCTTCAGCTATTGCAGCCTGGCAACCCGATTCTCCAGAGCATGCCTTTGATACTGCCTGGGATCTCGGTTCGCAATTAGCCGGTGATGAAGCTGTTTTTGTTTTTCTAACAGATAAACTACCCGAAGAAGAGCAATTCACTCCTGAACGAATGGCTGTGCATTCATTCGGCAGAAAACTGGATAATGTTGCAATAACTGCTGCCCGCTGGATATACGAAGCAGATTCCGGCAAAGGAACCATCTTTGTGCGCATTGCGAACCTGGGAGAAAAAACAGCCGATGTGAAGGTAACCGGTATTTCAAAAGAGAAGAAAGTCATCGAAGAAACAGTAATTCTGGAAGCAAAAACTGAGAAATCACTTCAATGGATTGTTCCCGGGGGCTTAAACGAAATCGGTCTCACTGCCAAAACTCCCGGTGACCCACTGGAGATCGACAACGAAGTAGTCTTGCTGGAACCTCAGGTCCGCACTGTTACCGTCGCTGTAACGCTACCTTCCTCTCACTCGGCATTTGAAGACATTAAACGAATTCTTGGAGTTCTCCCGAATGTACAATTGGGTGACGTTTCCGATTCAAATCTGGTTATTGCATCGGCAAATGATTCTCCCGTGAACAAGCGAGGCCTATGGTGGCTCGGCATCGGACCGACAAAATCATCTGCACAGTCCACTGCATCCTCCAAATCGGTCATTGGGCCTTTTCTTATTGAAAAATCTCATTTGTTGATGGATGGAATTGTACTGGGAGGTGTTGTCTGGGGGGGAGTACAGAAAAATCCTGCAGCCACTATTCCGGTTATCAGTACCGCTAAATCAATTCTTTTAGGGCAACGAACCGATACTGCCTCTAACAGTTACATTCTGAATATCGACTTGAAAGCCTCGAACCTGACAGAATCTCCAGACTGGCCGATTTTCTGGACTAATCTCATTGAACAATGCAGAAGCAGTCAGCCCGGCTTCCAAAGATGGAATTATCATCTGGAAGAGACAATACAGTTTGCCCTGGACCCCGGCTCGCTCGACGATGAGCAGGAATTGACGCTTCTCCACAATAATCAGAAAAAACCGCTGCTTCGCATGGCCAGTGTAGAAATTCCTCCCCGGGACTCGATTGGAATTTACTCCGTACTGGATGGAGAGAAAGTGATCGGAAAATTCGCTGTTAATTTTTTCGATCGAGATGAATCGAACCTGCTGAAGCTGAAACCAGGCAGAAAACCGCCACTTTACCACAAACCGGCACTGGGAATTCATCTGGATAACCCATTCTCGTGGCTGCTGATTATCGGCCTGCTGCTGACAGTTGTTGCAATCGTCTCTGACTGGTACTTCCTGCAGAGGAACAGAGCGACGACATAGCAATGTACAGCGGAATCCAGGAGTCTGTTTTTATTCCGCTTCCGGTAAAGTAACAGCTTAAACCGTTGGTTAGTCTTGAAAAATAGAGAGTAAATAAGTACGCTGACCAGCTATGAACGAACCTAATCCCCCCAAAAAATCGAAGTTGGCAGAATCCTGGAAATCACTGGCAGGCAATTTGTTTGGTGTACAGTTTGATGGTCAGGAGAATCTTGACGATATCGATATCGATTCTGTCGCAGAGGCTGTTGAACAGCTGAACCCTGCCGACGATCCTACTGAAACAATTCCCGCTCAAGCTCCTTCCAGCGACGAAGAAGATATTGGCTTTGAAGAAGACCTCTCGTTTGACTCTGAAGAAGATATTGTCGATGACGTCTGTTTTGATGAAGACGAGGATTCTGTAGAAGTCGAAGAAACTGTTGTCAACGAGGAACAGACTTCCGGTGTAGTTGAGATGAAAAATGACGATGATGACGACTTGTTAGGTGATTCTACAGTTGAGTCGATAGACCGTGCCCTGTTTGAAGATGAAGACCCGTTCGGTTTTGGAATTGATGATCTTGATGAAGATGATATCATCGAAGCCGAAGAGCTGGAAATCGAAGAAGAAATAGTTGTTGCTTCAGAGGCAGAGGTAGCTGAAGAAGATTTGGATTTTGAAGCCTCATTTGATTTTGAAACAGACGACGATGTATCCGCAGAGCCAGTGCCGGTAGAGCCCACTAAAAAACGCTCACGCGGCAAACGCAGAAACTCCGGAAAGTCAAAAGAGATCAGGCAGGCTCAGGCAGTCGATGACGAACCAAAAACAACGCAACAGGCAGCAGACAGAAAAGAGCCCGTTAAACAAACCGCTGATGACGATGATGGATTCTGGGATTCACTGGATGATTGGGATGGAAGCGATACGCGACCACCTCGCCAGGAGAAAGAGAGATCTTCTGCAAAGCGATCCCGCAGACCGCAAAAACGCAGAGATGAAGTAGTTGAGGAAATTGAGGAAGAGGTTGCATCAGAAGTCAATTCAGCTCAGAGTGAAAACGAAGAGGAAGCTCGCCCCAAACGTTCCAGACGCCGCCGTAGACGCTCCTCTCGATCTCGCAAAGATAACAAAACATCAGAAACTCAGGCCGGATCTTCACAGCAGGAATCAGAGGTAGCACCTGAGGAAATTGATCAGCTTTGGGGAGGAGATGACAGTGATGATGACGTTGTTATCACTCCGACAGACAAAAGCAGATCTCAAACAAAACAATCGGACGACGAATTGCCGGAAGCGAGAAAAAAACGTGGCAGAAAAAGACGGCCCTCCCGTTCTTCAGAAAGCGAGTCTGTCGAAACTGCTGACTCCGACACTGCACCGGAAAGTAAAGGCAGACAACGTTCAGGCTCTCGGCAGTCATACAAGAATATTCCAACCTGGGTTGAAGCTATTGAAATGATCGTCAGACGTAGAGATCCCAACCCGAACAAAGGGCGGTCTCGACAGGAAGGTGGAGGACGTCGCAGTGGTGCTCGCAGTTCCACAAGAAAACGGACTCCCCGCCGACGAGAAGATTAAGCCCTTGTCTGCGGCGCAGGATCGTTCAATAAAAGCAGCGTATCGGTACGCAGTGCGGCTGACTCGCCATTCGGGGAGCAGTTTCTATCTGGCCTTTCTGACCCTGCCCCGCCCCATGTATCGGGCGATGTGCGTCATTTACGCGTTCATGAGGCTTACCGATGACATCGCCGATGCTCCATTGCCCCGCTCGAATCGCTCCACTGCCGTTACTGATCCTGCAGTAGAATTACAACAGCGACTGAAAAACCTTCAGCACTGGAGAGAGGAACTTCAAAAAGCAACTCACGATGAGAAAACAACGCATCTCTTATTCCCTGCCCTGATAGAAGTTGTAAACCGGTTTCGTATCGATCCACAATGGCTTGAAGATGTCATCGAAGGAGTGAAACATGACCTGGAACCAGTTTCCTTCTCCCAATATGCAGACCTCCAGCAATATTGCTACCACGTTGCAGGGACTGTCGGATTATGCTGCCAGGCAATCTGGGGAGCAGATGTTTCTCAAACCAGAGCAGATGCAATTGCCTGCGGAGAAGCCTTTCAGTTGACCAACATTTTAAGAGATCTTCACGAAGACGCCTGCAATTCCCGCTGCTACCTCCCGGCAGAAGAGATGAACCGTTTTCAATGTACGCTCGATGATTTTGCAAATCAACATACGTCATCCGCATACAAAGATCTGATGATATTTCAAATTGAACGAGCCAATCGTTGTTACCAACAAGCCGCGTTGCTGGAAAAAAACCTGAAAGGAGCCGGCCTGAAGATGTTTCGCAAGATGTTTTCTACTTACTATTTTCTCCTGAAAAAAATTGCTGCGTCCCCCGAAAAAGCACTGATGCAACGAACGCGACTCTCAAGAATTGAAAGAGCGAAAATTCTGCTTACCGCCGGTAGCTGTCCGGTAAATAATTTATTGAAGAAATAATATTCACCCGCCTCAAACGGGATGAATTATTTTACCGTAACCAAAAATAATGTTGATTGGTAACTACTCAGTGATGGTAGTTTTTTGGGAATCAGGTTGCCTGCAGGGTCCGCTATTGTGGATCAGGATAGGAAGTGGATCCTCCTGTTTCACGCGGTGGTCCGCAATAGCGGCCCCTACACTAATACTGAATAGTGGCGTTAATTGTATTGTTGAATACAATTAACGCTGGTAAAACGGTGCCTGTTATTCCGTAAACCTGGCACTGTCCAGCCAAGAACTATCGCAATGCGTTTACGATTGTTTTTACATTCGAGCGATACATTCCAGCAAAAGTATCTGCATCACTTCCTGGTGGCCCCATAGCATCAGAATACAAGGTCCCGCCCAGCTTGAGTGAGTAGTTTTTTCGGGCGCAGCCTTCAATGATTGCCCGAATTGCTTTGTCGCTGACACTCGATTCAGCAAAGATCGCTCGAACTTTTTGCGAGACAATACGAGCAACAAGTGCTTCTACTTTATTGACACTTGCCTCGGTGTTGGTACTGATCCCCTGCACGGCTGCAACTTCAATTCCCAGAGAATGGCCAAAATATTCAAATGCATCATGTGCAGAAATGAGGATCCGCTGGGGTTCGGGGATCTTCTCGATTTCCGCCAAGGACTGCTCATACAAAAGTTGAATCTGCCTGGCGTATTCTGTCGCCCTCTCAGCATATTGCCCGGAATGTTCGGGATCCCATTTTGAAAGTTCATTTGCCAAACCGCCGGCTGCTTTTTGCCAAAGCTGTAAGTCATTCCAGAAATGTGGATCGTATAATTCGTCCGCGACTTCAATTAACCCGTCAGCCTTCGTCAGGCCGGTGCTTAGCGCATAGACCCGCTTTTTCTGTGCCACCATTTTTTCCAGATAGCCGGATAGCCCTGCTTCAAGATGCAAGCCGGAAAAAATGATGGCATCAGCAGAGGCCATTTTCGAAACATCTTTAGAGGAAGGAGTAAAAAGGTGAGGGTCAACACCCGCTTGCATCAGGACGGTCACTTCGACTTCAGGGCCAAGAATTGCCTGAGCCATATCTCCCACCATTCCTGTAGTACACAGAACATGCTTCAGACCTCCGGACGATTGCCGTGTGGTAAGTGAGGCATTGTCGGTACACCCAAATAACATACTGACAATTATGCTTACGACAAAGCGACAGGTATAATCTGATATTCTGAAAAAAGGCCCTGGTTTTCTTTTCATCTGAAACTCATTTTCGGTTTCGAGGAAAACATGAAATATATTTTTTGACTCATCAAAAAATATAACACGACCGAGTGAAACAAATCAAGTGACCATTGACAAATAACCTTAACCTGTTTCTACAATAAAAGTTACGACACCACACCACCCAGGCATGACCAAAAAGCCAGTGCGAGCCGGGTTATCTTTGTCGAAATTGGGGTACTGAGGTATTGGAATAATCTGAATTTCACTTACCGACCTATTGTTTCTACGACAGATTATTTCAGATTTTACCTATTCTGGATATTGACATCCAATATGAATGGCGATAATGTTACAGTGGAGGCTTGTGCGTCTTCAATCCTATATTTGGGGGTCGATTCCATCGGATAGTGCGACAACGGAGCACGGACCAACAAAACTCAACCCCCAATTT
>WFOZ01000034.1 GCA_015487825.1 Planctomycetaceae bacterium | reverse complement strand
TCTTCTCCCAGATAAAAAGAAAAAGTCGCCTCGCCATCTTTCAAATTATCGTTCGCCTTCTGGACCGATACAATGACGGCCTTTTTCAATCGTTCGCAGAATAAATCATCTCGCCCATATCCATGCACGAAAGTGGTGCTGGGAGCATGATGAGTATGCGTGGCGTTGATGAGGATATTCGCAGCCGGGATGCCGGTACTCTTTTCGATCTCTGCACAGGCAGCATCCATCATCCCGCGTTCTACGAACAATACATCGCACTGCACGATAGCAACTTTCGTTTGCGAAGGTTTTTCGATCACGACTGCAACGGCTCGCAATTTCCCTTCCTGTCCTTTGACAAATCGAGGAAAAATCCCTCCCGCAATGACCATTGAATCGTCCGATTCAATATCTACCGCCGCCGCACCAACTCGAATATCTTCCGTGATGTTTTTATCAGGAGATCGTTTTGTCGTCTTGCGTCTGTCCGGGCGAACGGCCTGATAATGCATCGTGATTTCTTCCGGCTTGAGCACACGATTATAAATCGCAACTTCCGCAATCTTTCCTTCCAGATTCGCAAACCGATCGTTTCGACCACCCAGAAAAACCGCTTCTCCAGATTCCGGGCGAGTCATTTCTACTTCGCCGGTAAATTCCGGCGTGTCGTTCCCGTTCAGGTAAACAGTTACCTTTTTCCCTTCTCGAATCAGTGTGACATGATTCCACGTTTTCAGCGGAATGCTGGAGTAGCCAGCCAGCATTTGATCTTTTTCATTACCATTGAAGAAGATCAGTTTTCCAGCCGTGAGAGAATCATTTTGTGTTCCTCCGATTCCCAGATGATCCCCGGCTGCGGTTTGGTCGCCGGGCTTTCCGATTGAAAAGAAATAGCCGGTGACGGGGCGTGCATCGAAAGGTAATCCGTTCCAGAACCAGAGTTCAACACTGTAATTCTCGCCCAGGCCGAGCTCTTCCACCTGCATTCGCCCTCCGGCAAAATGGGCGGCTCGATACTCCGTTTCTGCACCGCTTGAATCTTCCATTGCGGGCAGGTAAAACGCGACACCTTGTTCGTAAACGCCATCATGTTTTCCAGTGAGATCAACGGCGCCCGTTCCCGACAGTTCATTCATTCGCCAGTAGGCGACAGGTTTGGATGCAAGCACGGCCTTGGAAAAGGCAGAAGGAGGGGCTTCTAATTTTCGACGTGGTTTTTCGGCAACTTTTTCCAGAAGCTCGAGCAACGCTGCCACGATTTTCGGTTCCGCTTCCACTTCTAACCCTGCTGTTCTCGCGGGCCAGGTGGTGTAACCGCCCAGTGCGTGCTGTTCCGGCGGCGGGATGTAACCTTGCGCTCCGTTGGCCAGTTCGATATTAAAAGTCGGCGTGAGCGGACTTTGTAATTTCAGTTTCATCCCGGTAATGCCATACACTTCGTTGGGGAGCGTGGTGATTCCCAGCTCGCCGATGCGAATCGCCTGCAACTTCAGTTCGACAACCGGTTCTTCATGCAGATAAATTGCTTCGCGAGCATAAATTTCCGGTTTTGATTTCGGGATGCGATCACCCAGTTCAGTCATCACAGATTTGGCCCATGCCAACCGTTTTTCATCAGGAATACGACGGCGAAGTTTCAGTTTTGTTTCCGCCATCGCCAGTGAAATTGATGATTGATATTTAATTGATTGATAAGCCTGATGGGCAATATTCGCCACTTCCAGCGTATATTTATCGAGATCCCGTTTGGGGGCCGGCTGACTGTAATCCATCCACATACTGTCGCCGCTGGTTCCCTGTGACATCATGCCGACAAAGCCATCTCCAGATGATTTCACGCCAATCAATTCTGCCAGCCGATCACCAAAGCGAGTACAGAAGTCACCTGAAACCGGAGTCGATCCGTAAAAATGCATCGCATAATTTGCCAGCACTGCCAGCGGTTTCCCATCGAGAGTTTGAATCGAGAGCAGCGAAAGGTCGGTATCTGCAGGGCCGGATGGTCCGATATGATTTTTACTTTGATACCCCGGGTGCATATGAGCGCGAATGTTACGTTCGCCGAATGGATCAGTCTGCATGCGATCCGGGCGGAAAATCCAGCGTCTGCAATGATTGTGCTTTTCGTCTTTGATAACCGCCCAGCCAACTTGAGCCGGGACGATCTTTTTGCTTGCTTCAATAATAGACTCAGCGATTTTCCCCACCAGAAACCGTTGATAATCGGCATCGGCTCCACTGCCCAGGCATCCCATTGCAGAAGGTGCGGTATGCGAGTGTGTTGCAGAGATCAGCATTCGATCAATCGGAATTCCTGTTGCATCGTGAGCGATCTGCTTTGCGGTATCGAGCAAGTCACGACGAATCATCAGATTATCGACCACCACTATCGCCAGACGTCTCTTACCATCATCCAGCACAACCGCTCGCGACATCAAACGGTCAATCGCGCTGTTGGCGGTGCGTTCGTTAAAATAACCATTGACAATCACCGGGTACTTCGTCGGTGTAATATCAATCGCAGCAGCCCCTGCATGAAAGACTGGCTTGGCAGCTTCAGTTTCTTCAGCAGAAGCAACCAGAGAAGAACTACTAACAATGACCAGAAGCGTAATCATCCGAATGACAACCGGGTTTGTTATCGATGAACAGCGAAAAAAATTCATCATTTCTAATACTCCATCCTGTTTAAGGAGAGTTTAATATAGGGCCCGCTACCCGCGGACCAATGCATAGAAAAAGCAGAAATGCCACGAGAATAAGATACAAAACTCCCCTGTGTTTTTCTATTTCACCATGAAATTCACCAGGGAAACTTCGTTTGTCGATCCATTGAACGATGACTGAATTTGTCCTCAGCAACTGGCAGAAAGAGATGTTCAAGCGGTTGGCGTGTTGTGAGATCGGGACTGAGCCAGGTTTCGAGAGCATATTCGTTCGGCAGGATCACCGGCATTCGCCGCTTCGGATGATAACGGGCAATGAGTCGATTGGCGTTCGTTGTTAACACAGTGCACGATTCAACCTGCCCGTTTTCGTCAGCCCAACTCTCCCACAATCCTGCCAGAAGCATTACCGGGGAATCGATTAATTCGAACAACTCTCCCCCTTCCACAAACATCGTCGCCGGGATAACGCATCGGCGAGAACGAAACGCTTCACGAAAGGTTGGTTTAGTATCAACCGTTTCGCTGCGGGCATTAAATGTTTTACGTTGAAAGACTTTTCGCGAGTTTTGCTTCAGCGAACTTTTCCACCAGAAAGGAAGCAGGCCCCACTGAGCTGTGACTAATTCCCGCTCGTGCCTGGAATTGTTCCTCAATAAAGGTATATCTGAAAGTGGGAAAAAACCTTCTGCAGCGAATGCAGTAAGATTGGCATACTGAACCTGCAGGAATTCCTGCAGAGATTCCTGTTGCATTTTCATGAAAAAGTGATGGCACATCGGCGTTGTATCACTACGTTTCTACGTAAAACAGACAGAAGGATGATCGGCTTCAATCCCGACAGGGCTGAGTTACTAACTTCAATGATCATTAAACTTTAACTGGACAACGCTAGGTTAAACTCGTTCCCAAGCTCCTGCTTGGGAACGCAAAGCTGGGAAGGTCCTCCTTCCCAGCTGTTTTCGTTCGTTTGAGACGATTTCTGACTCTACCGGATTCTATGTACCAGTAATTTCAATACTTTTTCTTATTGGC
>WFOZ01000033.1 GCA_015487825.1 Planctomycetaceae bacterium | reverse complement strand
TGCCCGCACTGCCGACCAACAGGCTGCCCGGGCAGAGGCACCGATTACAGTAATGCTCTTTTTCTTTTTCATGAAATAACAACTTCAGCTAACCATTGAAAAAGCCTCTGGAACTATATCCAGAGGCTATTAGTCTCATTTTATTACCTGAGAAGTTAATCAAAAACTGTCATTTTCATGAGCAGGTATCACCTCATCATTCTGATCCAGAACTTCTGCGGTACTTCCCGCCAGATGAACAGTTTTGTAGCCACCAATTGCCTTGAAGTAGAGGAACAATAATAGATAGATCACCGCCATCGTTCCGGGAATGAATGAGTCGGCGACCAGCGTTTTGCGGTCTCCCGTGATACTGGCATCCACAACCTGTTGTTGTACTTCAGAAGCCTTCTCTGCCTTAACGGCATCGTTAGCCGTCTTGACTTTTGCTCCATCCAATCCATGAACTTCTGAGAAGAAGAGGAATTTACTCGGTTTTTCAGCTTTATATTCCTCATAAACTTCAACATTTGCCTGATGTAATGTTTCCCCCGCATAGCGATCTTTGGCGTAACCCAAACCGGCAGAACCAATCAGGCCGGCTGACATCATGCCGATACCGCCCATGATACTCATCGCGACTGCACCGGTACGCGGAAAACGGTCACCAATCACAGCCAGCATAGTCGGCCAGAAGAATGTTTTCCCCAGGGCATAAATCCCCAAGGCGACCATCGCTCCTGCGAAAGTCGTGATGCCGCTGGCAAGATTTAATCCGATACAGGCCAGTACAGAACAGACAAGCAAAATGCCAATCGGCGAAAGGCCAATTTTCTTTTCAATAAATCCTGCACAGAAACGAAGCAGGAACATAATCAGAGACGTGTAAACAAAAAGGATCTTCCCTTCAGAAGAACTCAAAATATTACCAGTGATATTTTGAATCCAGCCATCAGTCCCCAGTTCAACAGCACCAACCAGTGCGTGTGTCACAAACAAGACGAAGATTAACCAGGAGCCGATTGAAAAATTGGTTAAGATCGCAATCGCAATCAACAGCACCCCACCGATGCCGTAGCCGATGTAAGTTCCGGTGCCGGGAGACATCGGCTCCAAAACAGAACCAAAAAACAGAGCCAGCATAAAACAGGCAACCAGCCCGCCGAACAGGCCAACATCTTTGAACATCTCTCCCAGGCTGAGCCCTTTTTCAGACGCTTCGGATTGTGGAAACTTCTGTCCCAGAAACATCAATCCGTAAATAACGGTTGGAATTAAGTAGAGCGCCAGTTGGTATTTCCAGTGAAGTTGCATCCCGTCATCAAGCCACCAGCCGAGCATTCCACCCAGAATAAGACCAGCAGGCCAGCTTGCATGAAGGATGTTAAGATAATGAGTTCGATTCGTCGGGAACAAGGTTGCAATCAGAGGGTTCGCAACCGCTTCGAGCACTCCGTTGGCGATGGCAAACAGGAACATTCCCCAAAATAGATAGTTGTAAACAACTTCCTTGCCCATTTCTGCGTTCGGCATGAATGTGACAAAAGCTGAAGCAATATGAAACAGAAACGCCACGGCAACCAGTTTGCCATAACCGATTTTATCGACAACAAGGCCGCCAATAAAAATTCCGAAACAAAAACCGGTGAAACCTGCGCCACCAATCTGCCCCAGTTCTGAGGCGGTAAAACCGTATTCGCCCCCCCAGTTGTCGAAGATGCCGCCACGAATGGCAAAGCCGACTCCGGCTGCAAGAATGGCCATAAATCCCGCCCAGAGCAGGCGGTATGCGTTGGCAGAAATTGCTTCAGGTTGATTGGCTGTCATGCGTTGCTGATCCTAATGAATTCTCGATGATTTATGTGAGCAATAAGACATTGACATGTTTTTAACCATGCATGCTAGTCATGCTCCCGGTCATTTGCAACTAAGTTATCGTTGCAACCAGAGCGAAAATAGTCGGCTCTTGACGCTGTATTGCGTTCAGGTTAAGGTCTGAAATCAATTTCTAAATTGCTTTCAGGCTAACCAACCAGGGTAGGGTCCACTATTGCAGACCACCGTAGAAATAGGAGGCTCCACTTCCCATCGTGGTCCGCAATAGCGGACCCTACACCAACGCTGAATAGTTACCTGATATTTTTCTATAATTTGCGAACCGTTCGCAAACTTTTACCGTTCGTAATATAGAGGCTTCGAATCCTCAGCATGGTTCATCATGGCAGACTCTACGGTTGTTCTGCAAAATATATTGCAGCAAAAGGATATCTGAATAATGAGACAAGACGGTCGAGAATCGAATCAGTTACGCCCGATTTCAGTTCAACGCGAATTTACCGCTTCAAGCCCTGGTTCAATTTACATTAAAGCGGGGCGAACGACACTACTATGTACCGCAAGTATTGAAGAAGGCGTTCCTCCCTGGAAAAAGCACGAGGAAAATCCGACCGGCTGGGTCACAGCAGAATACAGCATGCTGCCCGGCAGTACCGTTCCTAGAAAACGACGCGAACGGGGCAAGATTGATGGACGATCTTCGGAAATTCAGCGGTTAATCGGACGATCTTTACGGGCCGTGGTTGATTTTGAAGCACTGGGGCCACGAACTATCACCATTGATTGTGACGTTTTAGAAGCAGACGGCGGAACACGAACGCTCGGCATCACCGGCGGATTTATCGCCCTTGTTGATGCCCTCAACTGGCTGAAAGGTCAAGGTGAACAGTGTGACCCTTCAAAAATTTTGTTGGGAAGCATTGCCGCAGTGAGTGTTGGAATCTGTAATGGCGAACCGCTGCTCGATCTCGATTATTCTGAAGACAGCACCGCAGAAGTCGATTTGAATGTGGTGATGAACGGACAGGGCCACTTTGTTGAAATACAGGGAACAGCTGAGCAAAAGACGTTCTCTCGCTCGCAACTTGACCAGCAACTAACGCTGGCGGAGAAGGGAATTGTAGAATTGACATCAATTCAACGAGAAATTCTTGGAAAAACATGGCCTCTGGACGAATAACGCTCAAGTTGATATACCTCCCCACCGACAGGCGGTTTTCTACTGCCTGTTTCAGATCTCCTCATCAAAAAACCTCCCATTCCCAATAAAGTATCACTCACAGAGCCCATCGTGCGGAACTGGCCTGATACCTTTGCATCCTCTGCGCAATTAAGCAACGGAGTCTCTTATGCGTATTCTGGTTAAAATATTTCTGATTGCAATCACAATCAGTCTGCTGGTTCCCGAACAGAGTCGGGCAGGAAAAATTGAAGCGATCCAGGGAAAGGAATACTTCCTGACCAAAAAACATGGTCCCTGGATGGTCATGGTCGCAGTCTTCAGCGAACCACCCGAAGATATGAAATCGGAAGGAATGGGACCGGAAGAAGCAGCTCAATCACTCGTTCTCGAACTGCGTAAAAAAGGAATTCCCGCTTACACGTTCTGGCGAGATGAGAAAACCGAATCGATCCAGACGATCAACCGCCGTCATCAGAAAGAGAAGCGAACTTATTTTCTCGATAAGGAAATTTGTGTTCTTGCAGGAAATTACAACTCGCCGGAAGAAAAAAAGCAACTTGCAAAAAGAACTTTGGCCTGGGTAAAAAAGTATGATCCCAAATGTCTCAAAGGGGATGGCATCTACAAGAAAACTCCCGGTCAGCCGGGACCATTAAGCGGTGCCTTTCTGACAATCAACCCGATGCTCAGTCCGGAAGAGGCAATGAAGCGGAAACGTGATCCCGATGTCATCCGCTTCAATTCTCACTACGAATACTCACTGCTTGATAATCCCGGCAAGTACACTGTTGTGGTCGCTTCATTTTACGGGAATTCCGTAACGCAGGTAGCTGGGCGAAAAGGGGCAAATTCGAACAAGAAGCTTGGCACCGGCTTCGGGCTTGAAGTTGCAGCTGATAAAGCCTGGCAAGTAATGCGGACATTACGGGAACGAGAAAATATAGAGGCCTATATTTTTCATGATCGCAAAAAATCAATCGTGACCGTGGGCAGTTTTAACAGTAAGGATGATCCGAGAATCCGACAAATTTCCCAGAAGTTTTCTGCCAAGTGGAAGCAGGACCCTGTAACCGGAAAACGGACGTTGCATGCTGAACCGTATATTCTCCCCAGTCAGGATGGACAGTGGCTGTGTACTTTCGATCCTCAGCCAAAAGTGATCGAAGTGCCATACAAAGACTAAAAAAAACGAGCCGGGGATGCTAATCCTCGGCTCGTCTGCTTATATCATTTGCAGTCGCAAACGCTGCAGTAAAGTAACCCGGGGATGTTCAACGCCCCCGGGCATCGAAAGAAATGACTCAATCCCAGGTTAAAGTACCACCGGTTTGATACTCGGTAACGCGAGTTTCAAAGAAGTTCTTTTCTTTGGAAAGATCCATCGTTTCGCTCATCCACGGGAACGGATTGTTGGAGTTAAACTGTGTCGGCAAGCCGATTCGTTCCAAACGTCGGTCCGTAATGTGTTGGGCATAATCGCGGAACAACTGCTCATTCAGGCCCATTACCCCGCGAGGCAGGCAGTCACTAGCATAAGCAATTTCCAGATCGACAGATTGCAGAATCAGATCCATAATCTCCTGCTGAAATTCGGGAGTCCAGACTTCCGGATTTTCCGCTTTGATACCGTTGATCAGATCAATTCCAAAATTCAGGTGGATCGTTTCATCCCGTAGAATATACTGGAACTGCTCGCCGATTCCGGTCATCAGGTTACGCCGATGGAACGAAAGGATCATCACAAAACCGGAGTAGAAGAATATCCCTTCCAGAATAATGTAGTAGCCAATCAGATTTCGCAGAAACGTCTGCAGCCCCTCGGTGGTACTGGTATCGAAATTGTCGCTGAGGATATCAGCAGTCAACTTCATCTCGAATTCATCCTTCTGTGTAATCGAAGGAATTTCGTGATACATATTGAAAACTTCACTCTCATCCAGCCCCAAGCTGTCAACAATATACAAAAAAGTGTGTGAGTGAACCGCTTCTTCAAATGCCTGACGAAGCAGATACTGCCGACATTCCGCATTCGTAATATGCTTGTAAATCGCCAGCACAATATTATTGGCCACCAGCGATTCTGCCGTCGAAAAGAACCCCAGATTCCGCATGATCACCCGACGCTCATCTGCAGAAAGTTTATCCGACTTCCAAAGTTCAATATCCTTGGTCATCGGCACCTCCGTCGGCATCCAATGATTCGCACACCCATTAATATAATGCTCCCAGGCCCAGTGATACTTCAACGGCATCAACTGATTCACATCAACCTGAGCACAATTCACAAGCCGCTTATCACTAGCTTTGAAACGTCCGGTTGGGGTGTTTTGTAATTGTTGTTCCTGAACTGAAAGTGACATATTTGAACTCCTTTTAAGTAGGTGAGAAGGCGTTAAATGATATAATTTTTTGATTAACCACAGAGACACAGAGGTCACGGAGATTAATAAGCTAAGTAATAGGGGACCAATATTTTAGATTTAGGAGATGAAGGTTTGAATAATTCTTTATTCTGATACTTTTTCAGAGCTTCGGGAGAAAGTGCTTCTCCCCAAAAATAAAAATAGTTAAACAAATTAATTAAGAAAATAGCCTCAGTATTATTTCGTTGGATTTTATAACGACAACGAAAAACTTCTGGATCTCCCTTTATCGATTGCCAGTGAACCATTTGCTCAACATCGTGATGCACTACCTCTGAAGGAAGAACTGAAGCATCTAGTACCAAGAGATGGAAATTTGTAGGCATTGGCTGCATTGAAACCTTGTAATAAATTCCCTTTATCATATTAAAAAGAACTCGTTCAATACGTGACCACTCCACTTCGATTGATGGTTTGTTCCCCAAGAAGATCCCTGAGTTTGAATAAGCTGGTCGGAGCTTTACTTTTTTATATGTAGCCTCAAGTTTTTTAGGGGTGCTGTTTTTCATAAAAATGGGGATAACCCCATTCACGAGAGCTTTGGCTCCTGATGAATTTTCTGCACCTAAGACTCCTGCTAGAATATTGCGAACATATTCATTATCGCCAGAGAAACTGTTATTGCAATTCTTATGGGCGGGAAGTTCCAAACCTTTAAGGTCAACATCATTTCGAAGTAATTTCTCGTAAAAACATTTCGGAGGAGAATGCTCGCGAGAAAATTCATCGTCAGGAATTTCTTTTGCACAAAACATACACCGCTTGGGGTAGTCTTCTATCCTTCTATTTCTTCTTTCCGGGTCTCTGTGTTTATTCATCTCTCCGTGACCTCTGTGTCTCCGTGGTTAATCCTAATTTCATTCATCAAAGAACCCGGCGAGTAATCCCATCCTTGAGTACCGGTACATTAAAGTTAAGTAACAAGCCCAGTAATTTACCGCTGAGTTTCATATAGGTCATCAATTGAGCCTCATGAACGGACAAGACTTTTTCAACAGCTTTGATCTCAACAACAACCTGATTCATCACAAGCAAATCAATTCGATAGCCAATATCTAATTTAATTC
>WFOZ01000032.1 GCA_015487825.1 Planctomycetaceae bacterium | reverse complement strand
GTTCCAGCGAAAAGACCGAACCTGATGAAGCGAAAAACTTCGGAGGTACTCGATAAAAACAAAGCGATGGCAGAGAATCCGAATCTGGTGGAAGTTGAAAATAAAATCACGGGTAAAGACCCGCTGACGGTTTCACTGGAGGCGTACATCTCAGCTTCTTCGCGAATTAACGTTCTCAACTTTCAGCATCAGGTTGATTTGATGCGAGCCATGAATGACCGTCCGCCAACGTACAAGGAAATTGTTGATCTGATCAAAAAGACAAAAATGGAATTCAATGCGTTGCCCGATTATCAGAAGTTTGCTTACGACGAAAAGGAAGGTAAGTTTCTGATTCTCGAAGATCCGGCTGAAAAGAAGCGTATTCAGGGGAAGTAAACAATGTCACAGAGTTATTCGTTGTTTGTCAAACGGGATATTGATGGATTCTTTGGATTATTCATCGATAATCTGGTGCAGTTTCTGGCGATTCTGGCTTTATGCAGCAACCCGTTTATTTGCGGAATGAACGGCGAGAATTCGTTTTATCTGTTTCGATATATCTTCCCGGGAGCTGCGGTCAGCATTCTGTTTGGGAATCTTTTTTATGCCTGGCAGGCCCGCAGACTGGCTGCCCGTGAAAACCGCAACGATGTCACAGCGCTGCCTTATGGCATCAATACCCCTTCGATGCTGGTTTACATTTTCTTTGTCATGGCTCCGGTCTATGCGCGAACTCAAAGTGTCGAGGCAGCCTGGAAAATGGGTTTGATCGCCTGTTTTGGTAGTGGCGTCATCGAATTCGTCTGTTCTTTCTTTGCAGAATTCATTCGCAAACATACTCCCCGGGCTGCGTTACTTTCAACATTGGCTGGAATTGCAATCGGTTTTATTGCAATGACATTCACGCTGCAGATTTTTCACAAACCGCTTATTGCCATGGTGCCGCTGGGCTTAATTCTGATTGCGTTGTTTTCAAAAAGCCGCTTTCCTCTAGGGCTGCCGGGCGGGTTACTGGCGGTGCTGGCAGGCACAACTGTTGCCTGGGGATTAACGGTAATTGTTCCCCATTTAGAAAGCCCTCCCATCTGGATCACAAACAGTGTGATGGATCCGGCAGCAGTAACAACACAATTTGAATCACTCAGTTGGTACCCTCCCGTATTTATCGGTCAGGAACTCTGGATACTCCTTCAGGACTGGAAACAGTGGGTTGGATATTTATCGGTGATCGTTCCGATGGGATTGTTCAATGTGATAGGCAGTTTGCAAAACATCGAATCGGCTCAGGCGGGTGGCGATCGCTACGCCACGGCTCCTTCGATGATGGTAAACGGGATCGGCACAATGCTGGCTGCGTTATTTGGAAGTTGCTTTCCGACAACCATTTACATCGGACATCCGGGTTGGAAGGCACTCGGTTCGCGGGCGGGGTATTCAACAATTAACGGAATCGTGATTACGATTATCTGTTTTTCGGGGATGATCGGACTGGCTTCCAGTATTATTCCAATTGAGGCCGGGGTAGCGATTGTGCTTTGGATCGGCGTGATTATCACCGCGCAGGCTTTTCAGGCAACCGAGAATCATCACGCCCCTGCGGTAGCCATCGGCCTGTTTCCTGCCATCGCAGCCTGGGGAGCAACTATTATGTATGGTTCCTTTTTTGCCGCCGGTGGAAAAAGTCTACAGGAACTGCTGGTGGAAAATGCGAATGCAGATGTGAATGGTTTTCTGGTAGGCAGTTTAATTTCGATGGAGCGGGGTTACATCTTCACCTGCATGATTCTGGCTGCGATTTCAGCCTGCTTAATTGATCGGAAGTTTTTTATTGCAGGTATCTGGTCGTTTATTGCCGCAGTCTTCACTTTTAGTGGATTGATGCACTCCTTCCAGCTCAGTGAAAACAACGTCGATTATCTGATGCCGTTCGCGGAATCCGCTGAGGGTGCTTATCTGTTTTCTGCCTACGGTATCGGCATCGGTTATGTTGGTATTACGATTGTCTGCTGGGCATCGGGGGCATTCCTTCAGAAAAATGGCTCTTCTGATGATGTTATCTGATTTCTCATAAACCGCTGGTCGACATCAACGAGGTTCTGCCCGGAAAGATAGTTTAATTACGGGCTGGGCGGGTAAGTTTCGCAGTTAACGAAAGGAATGCCTGAGCAATCTTTTTCGGAGAGAATCGGCTCCGCGGTCAATGGCCATTCGATGTTGAGGTCAGAATCGTTCCAAAGCAGAACCCGCTCGGCTTCGGGGTTGTATTGATTGGTGCATTTGTAAAAGAAATCTGCTGATTCACTCATCACGTAAAATCCGTGCGCACATCCTGGCGGTACATAGAACTGCTTATGCTCGGCTTCATTTAATACCACTGCCTCCCACTGGCCGAATGTTGGGGAATCCTGTCTCAAATCGACTGCGACATCGTAAACTTCGCCACGCACCACCTGCACGAGTTTTCCCTGAGCGTTCTGGAGTTGATAATGCAGCCCGCGCAATGTGCCACGAACAGATCGCGAGAAATTATCCTGCACAAAGTTGCCGGGAAGGCCATGTTCGATAAAACGTGTTTCACGAAATGTTTCCATAAAAAAACCACGCTGATCGCCAAAGACCTGCGGTTCCACAAGAACACATCCAGCAATTTTGGTTGATTGTATTTTCATCAGGTAGTAATTCGTATTGATTTATTGGAGGAATTCGAGTCGAATAAGAGTTCTGCTACATAGAGTTCGCCTCGCGGACCAGTGATGGCAGCAGTCTGTCCCAGGTTTCGGCTCGCTTCAACTATAGAGATCTGCTTTATGAAATATCGATTATCGTATCGTTCAACCGCCCTCGTTGCGGCTGTTTTTTGCCTTCTGTTTGTGAGTTACAGCCAGATTCTTCAGGCGGAAGATTCAAAACCGAAATCAAAAAAAGAAAGCGAGATCGATTTCAGCAAAATTCCTGCCAAGGCTCTGAAATCTTTCCCGGCTGACCCGAAAGACAACTGGGACGATACTCTACCGCAAACATTGAAAGAGTTACAGCGTTTTGAAGAAGTAACGACCAAGCTGGTCCCGATTTACCGGGAAGCAACCGTCGGGATTCAGGTAGGTGGAGGCCAGGGAAGTGGTGTCGTTGTCAGTCCTCAGGGACATGTGCTGACCGCTGCCCATGTCG
>WFOZ01000031.1 GCA_015487825.1 Planctomycetaceae bacterium | reverse complement strand
GTACGAGTCGGCTGCCCGGGCCAGCGAGGATTATCTGGAAACCGTACTCAAGGGGCTTGAGATGCTCCGCTGGCTGCATCCACAAAAAGAAACCGTTTCTCAAGCGACATCGGATCAACTGGTTGGATTGATCGTTTACGGTTCTGATCAGGGAATGTGCGGGTCTTTCAATGAGCAGATCACGACCTACGCTCATGAAATGATTTTAGATCAGTTCGATAAAAAACAGGTTCGGCTCCAGGTTGTCGGTTCTCGGGCGGCTGATCTGATGAGCGAGCATGGGTATGAAATCGATGCTCTGCATGAGGTCCCCAATTCCGTCAACGGCATCTCTCATTTAACACTCGATCTTCTCCCGGATCTCGAAGCCTGGCTGCATAAGCACCATCTCGGAACTTTGATTCAGTTTCACAATATTCGAATTCGCAAAGCAAGTTGGCAGCCGAGTCATTCTCAGGTTCTCCCATTCGAACTCGACAAAGTTCTGCCCGAAGCAACCTCCCGATGGGACTCCCGTTCGCTTCCCATGATTGCCATTGACCCCGAAGATCTGTACCGCGAACTGGTGCATCAATATTTATTTGTGATGCTTTACCGGGCGATTGCGAATTCTCTTGCAGGAGAAAATGCGAGCCGAATTGCTTCGATGCAGGCTGCTGAGAAAAACATCGGCGAACGACTTGAAGAATTACAAAAGAACTATCAACGGGGAAGACAAGAAGCAATTACAGAAGAACTGCTCGATGTCATCACAGGCTTTGAAGCCTTGCAAAAAGAGTCTTGACTAATCCAAATAAATAGAGGTTTTCATATACAAGAAAATTCAGCAGATTCTTGGGAACTGGCTTCCAACAGGTTCATCAATCGGTTGTTCGATGCCGAGAAGTCTTCGAATTGTTACCGGGGCAGATTTGCGAACCTGCACCTCGCCAATGATGGTCGCTTCTCTGGAGATCTCTGATTCTCTGAGTGCCTGAACGGCATTGGCTGCATCCTCTTTTGCAATCGCAAGCAACATCGTTCCTTCGCAGGCACTGAAAAGAGGATCCAGGCCGAGTAACTCGCAGACGGCTTTTGTCTGTTTTGCAACGGGTAACTTTTCTTCTTCAATCATCAAAGTATGACCGCATGAACCGGCCCATTCGTGCAGAACCGTTGCAAGGCCTCCCCGTGTTGCATCTCGCATTGCTCGGATGGAAACATCTGCCTGCAACAATTTTTTGACAGGTTCGCAAAGCGGCTGGCAATCACTTTGAGGAGGCGGCTCGAATCCGAGTTCTTCACGGGCTGAGAGAATTGCAATTCCGTGCTGACCGATTGGGCCGGTTACAATCAGCTGGTCACCGGGCTGCAAATTGCGTGAACCCATTTGAACCGATTCGAATGAAATCCCAACGCCTGTTGTGTTGATATAAATTCCATCGACGGCTCCGTGAGGAACAACTTTGGTGTCCCCAGTGACAATTTTAATTCCTATCTCCCGGGTTGCACGGGAAATACTCGAAAGAACATCTCGAAGTACCGCAAGCGAAAATCCTTCTTCGATAATCAACGATAATGTTAACCACTGAGGTTTTGCCCCACTGACAAGTAGATCGTTGACTGTGCCGTTAATTGCCAGAGAGCCGATATCGCCACCCGGAAAAAAGAGCGGCGTGACCACATAGCTGTCAGTGGAAATATGAATTCGATTTTGTGGAAGCTCAATAACTGCTGCATCTTCCTGAGACCCGATTGCAGACTCTCCCAATACGGGCAAAATAACCTCTTCAATCAACTGACGCGATAACTTTCCCCCTTCGCCATGTGCGAGAGTAATGATTTGACCTTGCGAGTTTGAAGGGACGGGACAACTTCCCATCTCGTGGCTGTCGGTCATGGGGATTTTACTCGCCTGAAACTGTCTGGTATGAAGTATTATTTCGGTAACGATAATAGGCAGCACAGGTCCCTTCCGTCGAGACCATCGGGGCACCGAGTGGAGTCAGTGGTGTGCATCGGGTTCCAAAACCAGAACACTCAGGGGGTTTGATAGCCCCTGCAAGAACTTCTCCGCTTCGGCAATCCGTTTGAAATTTCTGTTGAAGATTATCCGGAAGTGAAAATTTCTTTTCTGCATCAAAGGACGACCATCTTGGCTTCAGGCACAAGCTGCCCTGGGGAATCACCTGCATGCCTCGCCACGGTTTGTCTGCAACATCAAAGACCTGTTCGCACAATCGACGGGCAGACTGGTTTCCATCCTGTTTGACTGCCCGTGGATAACAGTTAACCAGATTGGCCTGCTGCTTTTCCAATTGAGTGATAACTTCAAGGATGCCAACCAGTAGGTCTGTGGGCT
>WFOZ01000030.1 GCA_015487825.1 Planctomycetaceae bacterium | reverse complement strand
GCTGGGAGCTCTGTGGCTAATATTTTTCGTTTATTATACATCCGAGAAAACCCGTGTTCATCCGTGGCTCTTATCGATAACTTGATTTTATCAAAAGCACACTTTAGCCGGATAAACCTCAAATCTTTTTTGAAATTTGCACAACACGCAAAGAAATTGACCGTTAATAGTTCAATGAAACAACTCCGGCACAACCGCAAATGGCTGTTATTGATTCCTGGTGTTGTCATTTTGATATTTGCTTTCAATGGTAATTCGCAACCATCTAAGATTACGCAGGCTCAACCACGTGATGCGAGCAAACTTAAACCGCCTTCGGTCACTGCCTCTGCGGGACCTGTTATCCCCGGCCTTCAGCAAAATGCAATTCCACAGGGAATTACATACGCACCGAAACAGAACAGAATACTCATCTCGCATTACTTCAGAAAAGCCCCTGCGTTTATTTCCGTCCTGAATGCCTCCACCGGAAAAATGATATCCAGTATCAAACTGCAGGAACCGTCAGGGAAATTGCATTATGGTCATGTTGGAGGAATCGCAGCCCTGAATGATTTTTTATTTGTTGCATCGGATGGATATGTCTTACAGTATAAACTTGCAGAATTTCTTTCCGACAACGCCCCCGTCAGTATTCGCCCTATTACGATGCAAAAATGTGAAACAACTGCCAGTTTCTGCACTGCTACTGACAACCTGCTACTTGTTGGGGAATTTGCCTGCGGAATAAGCTACCGGACAAATCTCTCGCACCACATGCAAGACCGCAATGGAGTCCACAAATATGCGTGGGTCTGCGGTTACGACAATATTGATCCACCAGACAAACCGAAGTGCATACTTTCCATCAGACAGAAAGTACAAGGTATGTCCGTCTCGGGTGATCGAATTTTTTTGAGCATCTCTTACGGTCGCACCAGTCGAAGCATTATCGCAGTTTATCGAAATCCAATCGGTGAGCCTGGCCACAAAATGATAACAATGCAAAACGGCGATACGATTCCGCTGTGGTTTCTCGATGGCAGGAACTACCTGGGCGAGATCGATTTTCCTCCGATGTCGGAAGGGATTGTGATGATTAATAACCGGTTGGCAGTGCTATCCGAATCCGGAGCAAGCAAGTACCGAATCGGTGGTCAGGGACCTCTGGATCGTCTGTTATTATTGGACATTTCAAGCTTCAGGTGAACCAGAGGCTCTGAATAATCTCCACAGGAAATTAATAGCGAGCCAGATCGCTCGCTTTACTCAATCCAAGCTCTCCGGCAATACGGGTTGCTTCGGTGACCATCATGTTCAATTCGCTGGCCATCGCGATAAACTGCCAGCCCTGACCAATCCGTTTTTTCACGTCTTCCACGCTTTGCACATGCAGCCCGACGGGAGTTCCTGTTTTTTTTCCGGTATCGAGAATTCGTTTCAGCATCGCCTCAAATTCTTCTGTCGAAGGATCTTCACCAGATTCAGGCCTCATTTGAAAGCGCAGATCGTTCGGGCCGACAAAAATGGCATCGACGCCGGGCAGTGAATAAATTTCTTCAGCATTTTCGACACCTTCAGGAGATTCGGTTTGCAGGATAACAAGAATTTCATCGTTGGCATGTTTGAAATAATCACCAGCCTCTGCTTCAAAATTGAGAGCGTGAAAGCTGCCTCCGACCGAACGATTTCCAACCGGCGGATACTTAGCTGCAGCGATGGCAATTTTTGCTTCTTCGACCGTATTAACCATCGGCACAATAATTCCCATCGCCCCGGCATCGAGTACTCTTTTGATGTGATCATGATCGCCACGAGGTACCCTGGCCAGTGGAACACAGCCGGCATCTGCAATTACCCCAAACATAACTGCAGCGGTTTCCCAATTGACAGGAGAATGTTCAATATCAACAGTAAGCCACGGAAAACCGATTCGTGCCATAAATCGGGGAGCAAAAACAGATTCCAGCGATAACCATGAACCAACCTGAGCTTCACCGGCCTGTAACGCTTTTTTTACGGGATTCGATTTCATAAGATCTGACCTTGTTGTTTCCTATAGACATGTCTCTGACAATGTATAACGATTCCATTATGACGAAATGCGAAGATGATTCCCAGCCTGTCGATTACGAATACCATCCTGTTGCAAAGGTGGGCGATATTTCTGATGGGCAGGGGAAAAACTTTACTGTTGCAGGGCATGTCATCGGCCTGTTTTTCACCGAAGGAAATTATTTTGCAATCAGCGATTTCTGCCCACATCAGGGAGCATCACTTTCCGGCGGATACGTGGAAGATGGCAAGGTGTTGTGCCCCTGGCATGCCTGGAAATTTCAATTAAAAGATGGGCACTGGGCAGATTCTCCCAGTTCACCGATCCGTTGCGATTCGTACCCCGTTCGTCTGGTTGGGAACGAAATCCAGATCGGTATTCCCATCAAAAAAGAATTGTAAAACAGCTAACCACAGCTACCAGCTGGGTAGGGTATGCTGTGCATACCAATTGTGGGCACAATTTATATGGTAGATAGCCATTGTAGCACTAATGACCGGTTATCATGCTTCATCTGACTTTTTTACTTGATGTCTCCAAGTGAACTCATGCGGGGTGAATTTCAACCCTTGTTTGTACTTGATAAGTTGATCTCCTAAAGCTTCCCGATAAAGATCCTTGGGAAGTGCTTGGATTGCTTTCTCTTGCCACTGTGTAGCCTCGTGAAAATCTTCAGACTCAGCGTAGGCAGCAGCCAGTAGTTCAAGAGATTCTGGATCATTCCAACCCATGTAGTCGCAATAAAATCTGGCAGTGGTAACTGCTTTCTCACCATTTCGAAGGCTTCTCTCGGGACTTGTAATCAGAATCCAGGAAAGCGAGCCGTAAATGGGCCCTTGTGGTTCAATTTCAATTGCGTTTTCAAGGTCGGCAAGAGCGCGTCCATAGTCACCTCTACTTTCGTGAGCTCGAGAACGAATTAGATACCAGCAGGATTTATCTGGTTCAGATTCAATACGCCGCGTGATGCAGGTAATCAAATCTTCATGATTTGTGACGACATCATTAGATGGGGCCACTCCAAAGATTTTATCCAGCTCGACAACGTAATCAAAATGACTGCGAAACCGTTGCTGGTAGTCATGCAAAGATTGACAGAAGGAAGCCAAATCAAAACATCTTCCGGGATTCATTTCAATCGGGATTTCATGAAAAGCATCTGCGAGTGCATATATTTGTGATGTATCACTTTCTCCTGCCAAAGATCGTATTTCAACGAAGGCTAGATGAAAAAGATGGCATAGTTTCTCTCGCTGTTCCTTAGATGGAAAACCGGTGGACATCAGTCATCTTCCTTATCGATATAGACTACGCTCAATAGAGCAGATATCGCTTGCGGCGGATTTGGAAATCTTCCATCTCGTTTTTGTAATCGGCTTCAATGACATCAATCGGCTTCCCGACTCGCAGTGCATCGTAAGTCTTTTTATGGCAAAGTAGTCTGTTGAGCGAATCGGTTTTCCATTCGTCTGGATACATTAACCGCAGGGTACGAGCCAGTTCTAAACCGGTTTTCAGGGGATGGAATGTCTTTCGATTTGTGATGATGAAGTTCACGCCGCCACACTGTTCATTTTTGAATTTGCTTGAATCTGGTATAAATCGGATTGGCACAAAACGGATTCCCGCTAACCCGGCAGCGTTCAATTTGTGAGCGAGTTTAATGCCGTCGATGTACGGCGCGCCGATAATTTCAAAAGGTGTGTCGGTGCCTCTTCCGACTGAAAGATTGGTTGTTTCTAATAGCCCAATACCGGGATAAAGTAACGCCTGTGTCAGGCACCGCATGTTCGGGGATGGGTTGATCCAGGG
>WFOZ01000029.1 GCA_015487825.1 Planctomycetaceae bacterium | reverse complement strand
TCCTATTTCTGCGGTGGTCCGCAATAGCGGACCCTACAAACAACCTTAATGTTCAACTCATAACGAGTTTTCGTCACATGATCGAACATAAAATCCACCAGGGTCATTACTGACCCGGCTCGCCTGATGATTTTCTGCACTTTCAGTCGAGTGTTTTGATGCAGATGTTTTTCCAGGCGACATCGAAAGGACCGGTTCCTTTTTTGACGCCATGCACCTGCAGGCCAATGAATCCTTTGGGATGCGTTTTATAAATTTCTTCATCAGTTAAATCTGCAATTTTATGACCGTTGACCCAGGTTTGAATACGGTTTCCTTTGGCGATGATATGGTATTTATTCCATTGACCATTTTTGAAGTGTTTGTGAGGAATGCGAACATCATCTGGAACAAGCCAGCCACGTCCGGTCGCTTCGCCGTAAATGTAGCCGGATTCTTCTCCGTCTGCGTCTGTCGATTCGATTTCAACCTGCGGACCGTTCACCCGCCCGTATTTTTGCCCCTTGCCAGGCTCTTTTGTCTGAGAACGAATCTGGACGCCGGAATTGAGTTTATCGTGAACCTTCACTTCGAATTTAAGTTCGAAATCGCCATAAAGTTCATCAGTGCAGAGAAAGGAATTCGGGCTGCCTTCATTGGTTGTGCCAACGATTGTGCAATCGACGACTTCATATTTTGCAGTGCCGTTTTTTTGTGTCCAGCCATTAAGAGTCTTGCCATCAAACAGAGGTTTCCAGTCTCCGGCAAAAGCTGAACCAGCAAATAACAGAGTCAGGGCGACAACAGTAAACGTGCGAAATTCAAATTTTCTTGGCATCAGGCATCTCCTCTTTCAGGATAAATCAGGTGGGAAAGTTCAGTTAAGCGGGATAAACTATTCGATGATTTTGTTGATAGGAAATTCAACAATTCCAGTTGCTCCTGCGTTTTTCAATTGAGGGACAATTGAGCGGACAATCGATTCTTCGATGATGGTGCTGATCGCAACCCAGTCCGGATCGGAAAGGGAAGAGACCGTTGGTTGTTGCAGAGCGGGAAGACCTTTCAAGACTTGTTCCAGGTCTTTACGACGCACATTGAGCATCAAACCGACTTTCCCTTCTGCGGAAAGACACGATTTGAGCATGAGCGCGATATCATTCAGTTTCTGTTTTTTCCACGGATCAACATACGCTGTGTTATTGGCGATTAATCGCGTTGTGCTTTCAAGCACAACATCGACAATACGTAAATTATTGGCTCGAAGCGACGAGCCGGTTTCTGTGACTTCCACAATCGCATCAACCAGGCGGGGTGGTTTGACTTCGGTTGCCCCCCAGGAAAATTCAACTTCTGCAATGACTCCATGCTTATCGAGATATTGGTTTGTCAAGCCGACCGCTTCGGTGGCAATCCGTTTCCCTTCCAGATCATTCACCGATTGGATATCAGAATCTTCAGGCACAGCCAATACCCAACGGACCGGTTTACGGCTCACCTTCGAAAAGACAAGTTCACATACTTCTTTGACATCTGCATTCGTTTCAACAACCCAGTCATGCCCGGTAATCCCTGCATCAAGAATCCCCTGATGTACGTACCGAGCCATTTCCTGCGCCCGAATCGTCAGGCACTCAATTTCCGGATCATCGATTGTGGGGTAATAGGATCGGGAAGAAATAGAAATGCTATAGCCGGCTTTGCGAAACAGTTTGACTGTTGCATCCTGAAGTGAGCCAGCTGGAATACCCAGTTTTAAGATATTATCCGCCATCGAGTCGAGGAACTTTCAATTTCATTTTTGGGAGTGAACAGGTAATTACGGGGCGAGATTCTGAACATCGGCAGAGACCAGGCACCTGGAAGTGGCACTCAACCCCGGTTTACCCTCTCAGCGTACCAGCGCGAACAACGCGATGCCAGTCTGCACAGCCTGCAGGGGGAGATTTCCCGGGGAGTCAATTGCTCTGTTCACGCCTTTGGCCTGGTTGAATTCTCCAGCACTGCTGGTTTATTTAGACAGCCATCATTATAACTGAACCCGTTGAGAATTAATGCAGCATGCAATGAAATTGACCATCAGCAGTAAAAAACACCTGGCAGCAAAACAGATTTGCCATTGGGTGTTGATGTGAAATCGTAATTTAGCTTGATTTCTAAATAGAGTGGATCAAACCTACAGAAGGCGGCCATTAAATTTCACGCCATATTCGAAGAATTCCTCATCGGGAATTTCTTTCATTCGAACGATTTCTCCACGAAACAAGGTCTTGTCCGTATCGTTAAGCGGTATCGCAATGATGATGTCGGGGCTGGGAAGTTCGTAAGGAAAAAGGAAACTCATTCCACTGGAGCTGACATCTCCCATATAAACTGTGAAAGTAACCTTTTCTCCACCTAATGCTTCAATGCTGATTTCAATAACTCGATGGCAGTTTTGACGGGAGTGAGATCTGTACGCCCGGTAATGTTCTCCTAACCTTTCCTCTCTTTTTTCCAGCGACTCTAAAATCCGGTGCACGGCTTTATTTTGCCTTTCCGTGTACTGGTTGATGCCGGGATATGTTTGTTGAGTTAGCATACTTCATTCCTGCTCAGCGATACGACTGAGATGCGGGGCTTCCTAACATTTTTTAGCGTAATTAAAGAGTATTATAATAAGCAGACTGAATAACGCAAAACTGGACCTCGATGAGGTATTTAACTGAAGTTTGCGCTGGTTCGTATCGATTATCCGGACATTACCAAGCCTTTTTCTGCGAGACTGCATATTGCGAGCTCAATATAAAACCATCGCCAATGGACAGGATTTCACATGTATATTTATCTGCCCTTATTTCTGCGTTCTTTTGAAAACGATTTCCTAACCTGTTACTGTCAAAGAAGATGGAAATTGGCAGGTGGGCTGGATTAAGCCTTTATGGATTCAGTTTTACGGAGTAAAATATTTGTTTAATTATCAAATGGTAACCATTCAGTGTTGGGGTAGGGTCCGTGATTGCGGACCACCGCAGAAATAGGAGGATCCAACTCTCATCGTGGTCCGCAATAGCGGCCCCTACAAACAACGTAACTATTCAGTGATGGGTGGCTGGGGACAAATTGTCAGAAGTAGTGTGAGCAATTGACAATACGGCTGGTGACAATTTGCCCCC
>WFOZ01000028.1 GCA_015487825.1 Planctomycetaceae bacterium | reverse complement strand
TTGAACGACGATTCGCTTTTGCACTTTTTCCCGATTGATCGTATTCGGACCACTCGATTTTCGAATCTCGGCGACCGAAGAAAGTGGTGTCGTTCCGCCACTGGGCAGATCGATGGAAAGTCGCTTCAATGCTTCCAGATTTTCCCGGTAATCTTCATCCATCCGAATGAGTAAATCGAATGTCCGTTGCCCCAGAAGAATTTGCGAAACGACTTGCCCCTTCATCGCTGTTTCGATGTAATCGTTCACATATACAGGAGTCATTCCGTATTGTTCCAGCTTGTCTCGATCCAATCGAATTTGAAGTTGTGGAATTTCTACCTGCGGTTCCACCATCAGGTCGGTCACTCCTTCGACGCTCCTCATCTTGGCAGCCATTTCTTTGGCTTTGTTTCGCAGAACGGTTAAATCTTCCCCATAAATTTTAATTCCAACCTGAGCTTTCACCCCGGATATCATGTGAGAGATTAAATGAGCCAACGGCTGTTCTACTGTAGTGACAATGCCGGGGATATCAGCCATTGCTTCACGAATTTCATCGAGTACTTCCTCACGTCCCCGCTCCGATTCTTCATCGAAACTGATGATAAATTCAGAAACGTTGACTCCTTCTGCATGCTCATCCAGTTCTGCACGACCGGTTCGTCTTGAAAATGAAGACATTCCTTCTATCTTCATTAACCGCTGCATGACGGTTTCTGAGATTTCATTTGATTTTTTTAACGAAGTTCCTGGAGGAAGCACCACATTCAACTGGGCCACTCCTTCGTTAAACGGCGGAAGAAAGTCTTTTTCCAGCTGCGTCAGCGCCATCGCTGCAAATAAAACTCCCGCAATTCCCATCATCAACATGACATTGGAAAAACGAATACTTAAGCCGATGACATGTCCTGCTCCCCATTTCAGTAAACGTAAAAGTGGGCCATCTTTGTGGTGATCAGAAGCAGAATCAGTAGCCTTATCTCCAGGATGAGGCATTCCCACCTTTTTCCCAAGCAGCCAAAATGAAAGCACCGGCGTAAGAGTCAGTGAGACAACCAGAGAAGAGAGAATGGAGACGATGTAGGCGACACCCAGCGGTGCGAATAGTCGTCCTTCCATTCCTGAAAGAGCAAACAGGGGCATGAATACCAAAACAACAATCATCGTTCCAAAAACGATAGAGTTTCGAATTTCACAACTGGCCCGGAAGACGACCAGTAGAGGATGTTTCGGTTTTTTGGCAAATCTGTTTTCCCCCAGCCGCCTGAAGATATTTTCGACATCAACAATGGCGTCATCAACCAGTTCACCAATCGCGACCGCGAGTCCTCCCAGGGTCATCGTATTGATGGTGATCCCGAGCGCAGTGAAGACCAACGCCGTTGTTGCTATCGAAAGAGGAATCGCTGTCAATGTGATAAAAGTTGTCCGGAAATTCATTAAAAAGAGAAACAGAATAATAACAACCAGAATGCCCCCATCACGCAAAGCTTCGACAACGTTATCGATCGCTCGATCAATAAATGCTTTTTGTGAATAAAGTTCAGTTTCAATCCGAATATCATCCGGTAACGAAGGCATCAGTTCCCTGACTGCTTTGGCAACCAATTCTGTCACTTCTCTGGTGTCTGCATTTGGCTGTTTATTGATAGTGAGAATAACAGCCGGACCGCCTGTGAATTCGCCATTCTCTTCCTTCACATATGCAGAACTGTCTCCTCGTTTTACCTGCGGACCTTCTATTACTTTAGCGACCTGTGAAAGAACAATCGGCCTGCCGTTGCGCATCGTGATAACGACTTTTTCCAGATCTGCAATCGTTTGTACTCGCCCTAACGAACGGACCAGAAATTCATTTGGTCCCTGGTCATCAAGATATCCGCCGGTTGCGTTTTCGTTACTGTCTTCACAGGCTTTTCTAACTTGATGGATGGTGAGTCCATATTTCAACATTAAATCGGGATCAACAAGGACCTGGTACTGTTTTCTGCCTCCTCCAATAACGAATACCTGCGACACTCCGGGAATGGTCAATAAACGTTGTCGCACCGCCCAGTCGGCTAATGTTCGTACTTCCAGGGGAGGCGTCTTCCCTCCCTCGCTCCACATACCCATCATGATAATTTGCCCCATGATGGAGGAAATCGGAGCTAATTGCGGTTTCACTCCCACGGGCATGCGGTCTGTAACCAGTTGCAGACGTTCGTTGACAATTTGTCGATCGTTATAGATGTCGGTCCCCCAATCGAACTCAACATAAATAACAGAAATCCCTACGCCGGAAGAACTACGTACAGCCTGCACGCCGGTTGCTCCGTTAAGAGTTGTTTCCAAAGGAAATGTTATCAGGGCTTCCACTTCCTCCGGAGCCATGCCGGGGGCTTCCGTCATGACAACTACACGTGGCCGGTTGAGATTGGGGAACACATCTATCCCCATATTCAAACCCTGCCATGTTCCGTAGCCGATCAAAAACAGCGAAAAGGCCAGTGTCAGTAGTCGTTGCCTTAAGGCAAAACGGATAATCGCATTGAGCATCGTATTGAATCCTGTACGAATCAATTCCCGTAATTATTAAACTGGGAACGGTATTTGATAAAGCGGGTATAGTCAGTTAGTAAGAGTTCTAATTTCTGATGGACACTTAGTGATTATGCCCGGCATGTGGATCGACCGCTCCGCCCGCTTTATTATTCAAGGCCATTTGCATCTGATGCGCACCGGTGTATGCGACTATGTCTCCGGGGAAAATTGAACCATCGTTTTCAATAACGGCCCAAATCTGATCCTGATAAATGACATGGACCGGGATGCGATCAAAATGGTCTCCATTTTCCTGGAACACATAACGCTCTGCTCCTGAAGAGGCGATTGCATCAACTGGCAGGACAATCTGCTTTTCAATTTTTTCAACAGGAACGCGAAGCTGCATGCGTTGCCCAGGCTTGAATTGCCAGGTGAGAAACCGATGTCCGTTTGACAGTTTTGCATCCCCGACAATTTTATTGGGAAGATTAACGAAGAAATTAAACGCTCGCGAATCGGGTTCAACCTGATTGTTCAGGTAAGCAATTTTCAGACCGCTGATAACAGTTTTCTGTTTTGCTCGGTCTTCCAGGACTGCTTCGATATCCCATTTGTTATTGTTTGCGTTTGAAAGTTCCTGAATGTCATGTTCAAAAGCTCGTCCCTGGATGTACAGATTTCGAAAATCGGCAAGCACGCAGAGCGTATCACCTGCTGCAACAAAATCTCCTTTATTTGCAACTAACTCCTGGACAATAAGCATCGCGGGAGGATCGGAAAGAGGACGCGGTTCATTTACTGCGGATGTTCTGCGAATAACAGAGCTGGAAAAACTTAAATCTCCGGAATCGCTCGATAGAGAGGGAGCAAAAATTTGATGATTACTTAGCAAACGTCGTGTGCTGGCAATCTGGTTGACTTGCTTTTTGCTGAAACCATGTAAATAAAGAGCTTCCCGTTGGGCATCCAGATCGACTTCCAGTTTTTGTTTGGCATATTGGCGTTCCAGTAACAATTTTCCCGCAATTGCACCGTTGTTGGTAACTTTAAGCAGACGTTTGATTTCCTGCTCTTCAACATCCAGATCTCCCAGCGTTTTTAAATAAGAAGCCTGAGCTTGGACCATATCTTCATGAGTCAGACGAAGGCTGAACAGTTCTCGCCCGGGAACAATGGCTTCTCCAGAAATGATATTTACGTTTGTAACAATACCGGTCATCGTTGCAACGATTTTAATTCTTGTTTGTCCCGGTCGTTCAACAACGATAGCCGGGACTGAAATCGATCGCGTAAAAGTTTGCAGTTCGACAGGGCGAACATTTTCTTTTGTTAGGCCGATGTTCTTTCTGGCTTGCGGGCTTAGTTCAAGCGAAGACGATTCGTCATGCCCGGCGTGATCGTGATCG
>WFOZ01000027.1 GCA_015487825.1 Planctomycetaceae bacterium | reverse complement strand
TCCAATAATCTTGGAGACCACATGGCGCATTCGTCTTGTTGCTACGCAACCCAACCGCTAAAAGCGGATGGGCTACCCAATTATTTCAATATTTCCTGCCACTTTTGCGCAGCATTTCATTGATAAGATACTAACTGGACAACGCCAGGTTCTATTTGAGAATTGATGTTACTCGTGATATACCTTGATGTAATTTCCTCGTTCCCAAGCAGGAGCTTGGGAACGAATTGAACCTGGCGCTGTCCAGCTAATCTACGAATTTTCAAAAATATCCCGCTATCTTTGAGCAATATTTCATTGATAAGGCTCAAAGGGATGTCCCTCTTCTCTTCAATCGCGAGTGGTGCTCTTATAATAAGTACAACGGCATTTGGTTCGATGCGCCATAAGATTAGCAGAACCTTTTCTTTAAGAATGCCTCCCTTATTTTGTGTAGTTTAACAGAAACGCTCTGTGATAATTGCTTGTGCGGAAGAGAATCTTGTGTAGATACCCTGACCGGAATTGCCGGTAAATCAGGTGCTAAAACGGCTCTGCGGAATGTTTGTAATTAACCTCTCTGCTCTGAAGAGGCTCTTTCCGCCTGTCGATACGAATTGACAGAGAGTGTGGTCTTTCCAGGGATATCGGCTTGACATAATGCAACGGAAAATGCAGACAACATCACGAGGATCGCGATGGTGTTAACAGGGAAGGTGGTGACAATAGAGATTTACTCATACTCATTATTCCGTTTCTATCACAGAAACCACTGATAAAACAGACTTCAACATTGTTGGCAAACCTGAATTGAAGTCACTGCGTTGCTGGAATGGCTGAATAGCTAACGGAATAATTCGTAGAGTAAATTCTCTGAACACAAGGAGAGAAACAATGAAAACCATCAAGGTGTTGACGATGGTGACTATTGTGCTGGGCATGAATATGGATGCCCACGCAATGGGGTGGTCGAAATTAAAATTTTGGAAGAAAAGGGATGTTGCTTGTGTAGATGTATGCGTGGATGATTGCATCGATTCCTGTGTTGATGCAGATTGTGGGAAAGTGTCGCGGTGGTCGACACTTCACAGGAAAATCTTTGTGACTCCGAAGCACTGGCTGGCGGATGTTTGTAAAGGTTACTGCTGTAATGTTGATGTTCATTCGCCCTGTGTCGAGAGTTGCGTTCCCGATTTCTGCTGTGATGATGCTTGCATCGGCGGTGACTGCATCGATTTATGCAATGCCTGTGATGATCATCACAGACTTGCCCGTTTGATTTACACATCGCAAACGGCGTGTGAACCGCGTGATCGAAAAAAAGCAGTCCATCGTATTGGAAGCAGATTCGATTGCAGATGTCATCCGGAAGTAATGTCTGCATTGGTCTATGCTTTGAAAGACTGCAGTGCTCGAGTTCGAGAAGAAGCTGCTGACGAAATTGGTGACCAGCTGCGAAAGAAAAATTGCTGTTGTTCACCCGGCCTGGCACAGGCACTGCGATGTGCCTTGAACGATGACTCTCGCCACGTTCGCCGGGAAGCTGCTCAGGCATTGAGACGCTGTGGTTTTAAAGTTCGCCGTTTCAACTGGCTGCGCAGCAACGATTGTGTTGATGGGTGTGTCGATGATTGTGTGAACTGTTGTGACGATGGCTGCATCGATGATGCCTGCATTTCTTCACATTGCGTTTCAGACGAATGGATTTCTGCTCCCGAAGCTGCTGTTGAGCCTGCCCCCAAGCAGGTGAAAGAGGCCCCTAAACCAAAGGCTAAAAAGCCGGTGAAGTTGCCTCAGTTGAAAAAAATGCAGCCGAAGAAAATATTGCAGGCTCCAAAAAAGTTGACTCCTGCTCCTAAGCCGGCTTCAAAAGTGAAGCCCAAAAAGGATAACTATGTTCCAGAAGATGATGCCACCAGCTTCATCATGCCAAGAACTGGAATTCAGAAACTGCTTGGTTACACCAAATAACCAGGTTCCGATTGAATTTTAATCCTCTCCGGAGAAATCCGGGGAGGATTTATTTTCCTGATGTTCAATTTCAGACAGTCGTCAGTTTCTACTCAATACGAATTAGAATCAATCAGGAGAGCGGAAAGAAGTCCGAATTTTTATCGTGGCATGAACGCCAAACCAATTTAAACCCCTCCCTCTTACAGAGGAAGGTATGATTTGTGGAAACAACAAGCGTAATCGAAAAAACCATCCGTGTACTGGAAAAGAATCATTCCAGCACGGCGTTGTCAATTCTGGTTCATGCACTGAGTGTTCTCGATGATGAAATTCGAAATCAGGCGGCACACAGTCTGTTGTACTCCGGTTCCGGACTTGGAAAAACAGAGATCATTCGCAACATCAACAGACTTTCTCCCGAGTTCATTCAGGAGATTGCACAGCAAGTTGATTTAATTCGGTTTTCGCTGCACGAATGCCTGGGGCATGGAAGTTCGGAACTGTCGATCTGTGCTTTGGAAACAATTAAAGCAGCGAAGCTGTTTGACGAGTTGCCCGTTGTCCTGCAATTTATCCGAAATTCAAAAGGAGAATTGTTCCACTATGCAGAGCACATTTTCGAGGATCTGATAGATACTTTATACGACTTGCAGAAAGAACCTGACTATGCACAAAACACGGCTCTTAGAAATGCAACTGAAGCGACCCTGGATGTGCTGGCAGAGGAAATCAGTCAATATGATCGTTTGAAGCATCCGCGGTTACTTATCAGGTCGATTCTTATTTTATCCAATCCCGGCCAGAATATCGCACGGAAACTGATCCGTGAAGCGACTCCTGAATGCCTGAATATTATTTGGGATATTCTTACAAAAGAGCGACACCCTGGTATTCTGCATTTTTTGACAGATTCGCTGAAACAGAAGTATGTTCATGCCAGAATATTGACGAATGTTTCGGAACGTAACGATATCGAATTTCAATTACACTTTATTAATT
>WFOZ01000026.1 GCA_015487825.1 Planctomycetaceae bacterium | reverse complement strand
GGTCCGCAATAGCGGACCCTACGCCAACGCTGAACAGTTACGAAATAACCCAGCATGGCTGGTTCATTCTGATAGCCGTAACCAAACTGATATTTTTTCTAAAATTTGCGAGCCGTTCGCAAACTTTTACCGTTAGTAACACAAGTGTCTCCAGCATAAAAGGAACTCAAGCCATTCAGGTCATCGGAATATACCGGGAAAGAAATTGACCGGGAATCATCATCAGTGCTGCCGCGATTGCCCAGGGAACAGCAGCGGGACCACCGTGAGATAAAATGACAACTGCCTCCAACATCGCAATGCTTAACAACATAATACGAATTGTTTGTTGAACATCTTGAGGGGCTCCACTTCGTATTGCAGGGATTGCTTTGCGAGCCAACTGGAACGTAATAAGCAGCAGCATGATAAAAGCGATATTTTCCACCGATGCCGGTGCCCAATAGGAAGCACTGGCTCCCCAACCAATAAGAGCCAGCAAACAAAGTGAAAAGCCAAGAACCAATGGGCTACGGCTCGATTGAGCCGCTTCACTACGTGCAAAAACGGTAATTCCTGCAACATAAATTCCAATTATCCCGGCAACTAATAATTGAGGGTGTGCTTCCCATTGAGAAAATTCCACAACAGCGGTTGCTCCAAGCAGCAGATTCAAAGATCTGCACAGCCCCATAAAAAACGGTCCGAAAACAGTTCGCTTGGCCTGGTAATCGTAAACAAACACAGAGGCAGCAAGTGCAATAGCAATAATCATTCCGGGCAGAGAAACAAGCGATGCAAATGCAATCCCCGAAAGCATCAAAAGTCTACCGATGATTCTGGCGTGTTCGTAAGAGATTTCCCCAGCAGGAATCGGGCGATTCGGTCGCTCTTTGCGATCCTGCTCGACATCAAAAAGATCGTTAAACACCATTCCGGAAAGATAGAGGCAGGCCGAGGCAGCCAGCAGGCAGGCAAGCTCAACAGGATCGACTTCCCCCTGTTTGATGATCACATAACCCGCTAAAACATCGGGAAATGTCGTAAACAAAGCAGGCAATCGCAGCAACCGTAAAACAGGCATGTACTTCATAAGGTAAGTTCTTCACAGCTCAGGCATGACGAGCCCCACCACGATCACGAGACTTGCCCGGCACGGCTGGAACATTCTGATAGACGTAAACAAGGCTCATCCGGCATTGCATACTTCCCGGTTTCCAGGAAGTCAGTTAGCCACAGATAAACACGGATTTTTCGGTGAGTTGATCTCAGCAAAAGCACGCCTTAGCCGGATGAGCCACAACTAATATCAGATTCTATTGAAAACCTGCGTCATACGCAAAGAACATAACTGTTACCAATAACGGGAGGTCAGGATTCAAAAATTTCCTCTTTCTCCGGGTATTGATTAATATTCGCCGATTACCTGTCCATCTGCGATCTGGCCTAAATTCTGGTAGGTTGGTGTATCGATGTTTGTGCTGATGAATCGGACACTTCCATCTACCAACAGAAAGTGGGCACCACCCCTGTGTGAGCTGCCTAAATCTCCCGGATCGCCCACCGACAAACCGGCACTATCTTCTTCCAGAGCATGATTCGGGTGATGTTCGCAGTGCCCGAGAAAACGCTCTGCCCCTTCTGTTGAATTGGGAACAAGTCCCATCCAGGTTCCATAAAACGGATTGGTTCGGGAATTTAAATTGGGATAAAATGTTGTCCGTTCGCCAACCATAATTGTGCTGCTAGTGCCATCGGTAATGTCTCGCAACGAGACTTTGCTGTTGTGATAAAAAACCCCTTCTGCAGTACATTGCTGGGTTGCGGTTACGCCAACACCGATTTCGCAGTCGTCAACATCTCGAATACCAAATATTCCCATGTAGTTTGAAGTTCCCAGCGTAAACGTATTACCGAAAGAGTCAGTAATGCCCGTCGTGTTTGGCTTGGGATCGGAAGGACACTGAAATGTTGGCATGGCATAGTCAATTAAAGAAGCATTTGCCGGATCTGTTAATGGAACCAGAAAATTAAGCTGATCATAAAATGGACTGGATTCGACATAGGGAAGAATCATTGCCCCCCAAGCGAAGCCGTTGTTGAAACCGATCAGATCGGGAGAGTTCAAACCTGTATGAGGACCGGCAGCGTTTGCACCAACCCAGCCAGAGGGAAAAACGCCATGTACATCGTGATAATTGTGCAGCGCTAATCCGATTTGTTTCAGATTGTTTTTACAACTGGCCCGCCGGGCTGCTTCACGGGCCGCTTGAACAGCAGGCAACAGTAGTGCGACAAGCACGGCAATAATCGCAATAACGACAAGAAGTTCGATCAGCGTAAAACCGCCTCGTTTCTTTCGGGGAACAGAAAAAAATGTAGTCATCATATTAACCTTCAGCTTGATAAAATGTATGAACAAACGAATCATCGCACAGCTTCAGGCAAAAAAAGAAGCGTTACTCCCTGGCCACTGTTGAGCACAACGACATACCACAACGCAACAACCATGATCATCACTGACCTGGTTCTCCTGAGCAGATTCGATTAGTAATAGAGCTACAAAATAACTAAGCTGGAGGCCCGCGTTGGGCGGGAAAAGCAATATCTCCGAGAAGCGCATCAGTGGGTTCCTGCAGAGAAACATCAGAAACCAAATCTTCACAAACCGGCAGCGTAACGAAATCTACTACCGTTGTTGCCATATAAAGCAGCTGGCAAGCGGGACAATCTTCACAGGGACTGAGCGGAATTGAATCCTGAGAAGACTGTTTCTCTGATGAAGTATGACCACAGAGTGCATGCCCTGCGCGGCAGGATTCGTGCGTGAAGTTCTGCTCTGCAGAGCTGTTGGCATCCTGTGAACAATGGTGATGCGCAACCGGGGCGATCAATCCGCCTGTCAGATAGGCAAGAAATACAAACCCGGTCAATAAACCACGCCAAGAAGAATTCATCCAACACCCTGATCAACAAAACCGACCTGACCACAGAATATTATTGGAAAACTGGAGTCTCAACCTCCTGTACGTCAAAGCTGAGTTGATACGTGAGAGGGATTCCATGAATTATCGGTATTTTTGGAGAATAACAGTCAGGGAAAAGTTATTCAATAGCGTTGAGCGTGGTCCGCTATTGCGGACCACGCTGGGGGCTCGAGACTTCCATGTCATGCAATGATCCGCAATAGCAGACTCTGCGAACTGTTTTCTATCGGGAAGTACTAAAATGGAGAGGGAATCATCAGCAGTGGTTGCTCGTACAATACCACCTTGCCGTTGGCTCCAATGTCTCTGGCGAAAAACAGCATCAGAACGTAGAAACCGCACAGTCCTACGGTTGTTAAACTCCACAACCATCTCCACAGGAAGTGCGGTTGTGTTTCGATCCTTTTTGAACGTGCATAAACCCAGGCAATGAAAATTCGAGCCGGGTAAATGGCTGCGATGAAAACGATAGTCATCATCCAAAGGCCATCCTGCGGCGGTGCGGCAATCTTAAAAAGATAAAGCACCAGACTCAACGCGTAACCAAGCAGTAACGCCAGGGTCCATAACATAGGTGTTCTTCGAAAGAGCAAGCGAGCTTCTCCAAGTTGTTTATAAGCAGAAAACTTACCTTCACAGGCATAACCCGCTTGCAAAGCAGGTAACCAACTGACGACCAGCATCAACAATAAGCCTCCGAATATTGTGACGAGAACCTGAATTCCTTCCGATGAATCTGCGGCTGAATAAAGCAGAGTTGGAAAAAACGTCCACATCAAAACACCAATTGCCCCCAGAAAACCAAGCTTGAAGCTTTCCACTAATCGCAAACTCTTTACAAATTCCCGAACAGAAGCCGAAGCCTGAATTAGATAATTGCGGGATCTCAGCTGGCCGATCATCCACTTCACATTTTTAACTGGTCTGAAAAAACAACTCAAACTGCCGCCACGTCCTAAGGCAAACAGCAGATGCGAGAAAATTATCACCGCTGTCACGAAAGTCAACAATTCAAAAATATGAGTATTTATCGAGTTTGGATCAACAATTTCTGCATCTGTAGTAAAACCCCCCAGGTATCTCAAAGGGAGCAGGAAGATCATTACTCCAATCATAATTCCGCCCAGGCGTTTGGCTTGAGGAAACAACGGAAAGCCTTGAGTTATTTTTCCCGTGCGCGCAACTCGACCTTCTGCATCGAGCAGATATCCGAGTGCCAGAATATTGATAATCGGAATCGCAGCCAAAACAGCCAGCAGAAAAACAAGTGAAGCCAATCCAAATGCGCCCTGAATCATCCAGCCGGCAAAACGAATCGGATGCCGCCAGGGACGAGGAATTGGCCTGGATTCCTGAAGTAATTCCATCTGAATTGAAGAGACGACTTCGCTACTGTCCACTCGTGCGGTATCGTGTGATACAGTGGCCTTTTCGCTTGAAGCTGTCGAGTCTATGCGGGCCTCGTCCTGAGCATCACCGACATGGTTTTCCATCTGCAGGTTCTTCTCTGCATCGCTGGTGAGTACCTTGATTGAAACCATGACCACTCTCTTTCTTCTCGCTGAGGCAATACTGCTGAATTTCCAATTCAATATGAGCCGGGAAAGTGAGACTAAGAACTGTCTGAGAGGTAATACTCCCCGTATTTCTTCTGAGTTTCGTTTATTTTTGAAACCAGATAGAAGTTTTAACGAGTATATTCATGTGAAGCTGGCACCGGAGTCTGCTTCAAAGTTCTTTCTGTTGAAAAGGCACAGGAAATGAAGAGCCGTTTGACATATATCCCTGTTCTGGGTGTGGTTCTGCTGCTGGCCTGGATCGTCGCGGCGGCAGCTTTCCCGCAGTTCGATATTTCAGTCTCAAATCAAGCGAACCTGCCTGCCCCTTCCGATATAGAGAAGACTGTTGCGGAACTCGATTATTTTTTCGAAAAGCAATGGAAAGATGAAAAATTTCAAGCTGCTGGACCGGCTCCGGAGCTGGCAGTTCTCAGGCGACTCTCGTTAGCCCTGCATGGCACAATTCCTTCCCTGGAGGAAATTCGCCGTTTTGAATCTGACAAGCGGGAAAATCGTCTCGCTCACTGGTGCAGGGAAATGCTGGAAGACTCACGATTTGGCGATTATTTTGCAGAGCGTATAGCCCGTTCTTACGTTGGTACTCAGCTGGAACCGTTTCTTGTATATCGCAGAGACCGTTTCACAAGTTGGATCGCAGATCAGTTTCGCAAGAACCGCCCATATGATGAGTTTGTACGTGAAATGATTTCGCAGCAGGGTTTATGGACGGGAGATCCAGCGACAAACTTCATCACGCATTCGGTGATGGAGGAAGTTCCGACACCAAATAAATTGGCCGGTCGGACCGTGCGAGCGGTTTTAGGACAGCGAATGGATTGTGCGCAGTGCCACGATCATCCCTTTGCAGACTGGAAGCAGGACGAATTTGAAGGACTGGCTGCTTATTTTGGACAAGTGAAACTCTCTCCCTTTGGCGTTGAAGACGACCTCAACAAGAAGTACGAAATTGAAGATCGTGAAACGTTGGAGAAACGGGAAATTGCATCATCTGTTCCGTTCGGTCAGCAGTGGCTCCCGAAAGAAGGAACTGAAAGAGAAAAGCTGGCTCACTGGTGCACTCATCCTGAAAATCGCCGCTTTGCCAGAGCAACTGTCAACCGCATCTGGGCGTTAATGTTTGGTAAAGCGTATTCGGAAGGTGCTCCTTATTTCACTCCTGTCGATGATTTGCCGGACCCTGAAGTAGAATTATCTGATACAAACAAAACCGTATTGGATATTCTTGCTGATGATTTTGTTAAAAATGGATACAACATAAAACGGTTAATAGAAGTCATCGCAGCCTCAAAAACCTTTCGGCTCGATTCCAGACACGAAACTGAAGACTCTGACCTGTTGCGCAACATGATCGACCACTGGGCGGTCTTCCCTCTGATCAGACTGCGTCCCGAGCAGGTCGTCGGCTCGATGCTACAAGCTGCTTCAATAAAAACAGTTGATCAGAATTCAAATTTGCTGACAAGAACAGTTAAACTGGTTCGTGAATCAGAATTTATCGACGAATACGGCGACGTGGGTGATGAAGAGCTGGATGAACGAGCCGGGACTGTTCCCCAGGCATTGCTGCGTATGAACGGACAGCTTGCCAAAGATATGACGAACCCTAGTCCGTTTAATGCTACTCCCCGCATTGCAATTGCATCAAGCTCACCTGAAAAAATGCTTGAAAACAGCTACCTGACATGTCTTTCCAGACGGCCGACTCAGCAGGAGCAACAATACTTTCTCAACCTTTGGGCTGAAGAAAACAAGAAAAAAAGTTCTCAAAAAACATATGATCTCCACTGGGTACTTTTTAACACCCCCGAATTTTCATGGAACCATTAACAGGCCTCAAGTGAGCAACGAAGCTCTCCTCTGCTTCCTCGCAGGCTTGGTCTGTTTATGATGAAGTAGATCACATTTCAGCAAAGTCGTAACAATGAATAATTTCAAGACAGATTCAAATCGACGCCACTTTCTACAGCTTGCTTCCGGACTGGGAGTGTCATTGATGCTACCGGGGATGCGTTCCAAAGCAGCAGAAAAAAGGGGCGTTGAACGGGCAACTTCTTTTATTACACTTTGGATGTCAGGCGGGCCAAGCCAGTTGGAAACCTGGGATCCTCATCCGGGAACCCCAATTGGTGGCCCAACCAAAGCCATTGATACCACTTTACCCGGTTTGAAAATCGCTCATCACTACCCGCTTGTTGCAGAGCAGATTCAACATATGTCAGTCATTCGCTCGCTTGTCAGCAAAGAAGGTGACCATGAACGGGCAACTGCTTTTGTAAAAACAGGTTACCGACCCGACCCAACCACCAAATATCCTGCTTTGGGAGCCATCATCGCTCAACAAAAACCGGTCAAAGGTTTGGAAATCCCACAATATGTCTCCCTGGGAGGTGGGGAATGGCCCGGACGCGGCGGATACTTCGGGGACCAATACGACGCATTCCGCATTTTCAATCCGGGAAATAATATCCAGAATATGCGTGCCCAGGTACAGGAGAAAAGACAAAAAACAAGGCTCGATTCCCTGGCAGTAGTTTCACGAGCATTCAGCCAGGGACGTAATTTGCAAGTGAAACGTTCGCTGCATGACAATACGGTGGAACGAGCATTGAAAATGATGTCATCCAAACAACTAAGTGCTTTCGAAATTGATGATGAACCTGAATCAACAAAAGAAAAATATGGAGACTCCCGCTTTGGGCGAGGTTGCCTGGTCGCCCGCCGGCTTGTCGAAGTTGGCGTGAGATCTATTGAAGTAACGTTACAGGGATTCGATGCACACACAAATAATTTCGAAGCACATACCAATCGCGCGAAAGATCTCGACCCGGCGTTTTCTGCCCTGATCCAGGATCTTAGAGAACGGGATTTATTTGATTCGACTATCGTATTATGTATTGGAGAATTCGGTCGTTCTCCGCAAATCAATCCACTCGATGGTCGAGATCACTGGCCTACCGGTTTTCCCGCAGTCATCGGTGGCGGCGGAATTCGCGCGGGAAGAATTATCGGAAAAACGGATCCCACAGGCGAAAAAACAGATCCCGAAAACCCTCTGACCGTGCCGGATTTGTACGCAACAATTCTGCGACAACTCAATATCGATCCAGACAAGGAATTAATTACACCGATCGGTCGCCCATTAGCCCTTTGCGATGGAAGCCCGATTAAAGAGTTGATTGAGGCGTAACAGAAATTTTCAGCCATTAAAAGAGAGGAAGAACCAACGCACTAGAGAATTCTCTGGTCAATCTTCTGTAACGTTTCTGCTTGCCACTGTCGCTCAGTTGCCGTAATAACTCTCTACTTGTAAGCCGGTTTTTTCACGAACTGTTTCTGCGATCTGATCAACTTCGTGATTGCCAAGTGAAGTGACACAGGCTTCGGCTGGCATTCTGGCAACAGTATAAATCTGCACGAGCTTAATTTTCCCACCAGCGTTGATTATTTCGTTCAATCTCTGGCAATAAGCATCAATTTCCTCAAACGCGGGAGCTTGCCCGTTGATGTTCATGAATAAACTTTGAATAATAACCGGCGTCTGCCGGGCAAGTTCTGTTATGTTTTTCAACACTTTATCAAGCGAAACAACCGTACGATCAATTTGCTGATAATAATCCTGAGTCCCTGCATCCAACTTGGCCCAGATTTCTCCTGCGTCATCTGTTATCAATTGCAAGCCTTGCCTGACTGCTTCCCGCTCAAACAGTGTTGCGTTTGAAATTAAAATCAAAGGAACATCAGGTAATCCGGCAGCCTGCTTTAATTGAATAACTGCCTGGATAATTTCCGGAAACCGCCGATAGCTGGTCGGCTCTCCATCCCCTGCAAAAGCGATCGAGTTCAGCCCACGCCATTTTTCGGGTAAATCATGAAACTTCGGATGCTCAAACAGTGTCCCGCTACGATAGGCGGTAAGGAGTCCTTCCAGTTCTTTAAGCAGAATCTGCTCGTCAACTTTTTGAACTGCTGCCGGGACATGGCGATCTACCTGACAATAAATGCAATCAAAATTACAGGTTTTATCAGGATTAAGATTAACTCCTAAAGAAATCCCTCCGCTGCGACGGGACACAACAGGGTATGCGTACGCATTGTTCTCAAACGAAGTCGCATGATCACTAAACTGTTTCAACGGCTTGGATTTGGGCATTGGTTTCGATTTACTATTGAGAGAAACTGATTCCAGTCAGAATTTCCGACCAGATTCATTATAGAAGCAAAACGAAACTCAATCGAGTCTTCAGGCAACTTTACAGCGGTAATTGTCCGCAAGATGAACCATCATTTCCAGTAACATCTGATCCGCTCTTTGAATAACGTGGCGGGAACTGCGGTACCCGAGCCCCTCCACAAGTCTTTCCAGGCACCCCAGATGCATGGCCAACAGCTCTCGTGGAGTATTCCCCTCTGCCTGAAGTTCACCTGCAAGCTGAGATAATTCGTTCTCTAATCGACCTGCTCCCATAATTACAAAACTTCGCAATGTCTGCTCGTACCTCGGATCGGCAGAGTGATTATTCTGCAGAAGATCAGCGATCTCATTCTGCATTTGAGAGGACGACTCATCCTGTAAATTGTTTTGAGCAATACTGTTTTGTTCTTTGAGAATTTCCTGTAACAAAGATCGCTGCTGGCCGAGAATAACTTCTGCTTCTTCCTGCTCCCTGCGGCTGCGTTGATTTTCTTTGTTGCGCAGTTTCTGATTTTCCAGTGCAATTTGCTGGAGATGCATGGTGCGCTGTATCAGGCTGGCAGTGACCGGCGAAAACCAGCCAGCTCGTATTTCATGAAAATCACATTGATATTTTTGAAACATCTCGGCTAATTCGACATCCAGAGAAGAAGCCAGACCCAGAACTGCAATTGATAACCCACTTTCGCGAATGGCTGCCAGAAATGAATCAAGCTCTTTCTGACTGAACTGATCCTCATCATCAAACAGGGAAATCACCAGACAATCCCAATGTTCAGTTCGTAGATTCTGATGCGTCTGCAAAAGGTCACGGTTCCAGACAACCTGCTTCAATTCCCATTCCTGACGCTCCAGGCGAGCCTGCAAAAAATTCCAATCAGGTTCTTTTGCTCCCAACGCAAGCAACCTCAATGGACGAAGCAAAGGTAATTCATCTTGAATTGTCTCTGAGGTATGAAAATCCATTCCCATCCCTTGCCACTGTTGATAATGATGCCGGAACTCGAAAAGCCTTTTAGTCAACGAACCTGAGTCATACAAAAATGATGATTTCAGGTCAACAGGAAACATCTGACAAAGGCCTCAACCACCTACACGGAAACAGGTTAAGGGAGCCTGTTACATTCCCGGAACCGACAATAAAAAGAAACACATTTCGAATTCTGAATATCAAATGAATTAAATTCACTTTTCCTGATAACGTTTAACCAGAGACTGAGCATGCTCCATTATTTTTTTGCGAAGCTCCGGCGGTTCAAGCACCACGGCCTGCTTGCCATAGCCAAGAACCCACCAGACGATTTCATTCAGCCCCTCAACATCGACATGAAAATGAATGCTCCCATCTGGTAGCGTTTCGATACGTTGTGTTTTGTGCCAGCGAATTTCTGCAACACTTCCAGCTATCACCGGATCAAATTGAACCACCACATGATGCGGGGCATCCTTCTCACGAATCATGTGCCAGGCATTACCCAGATAACTGTCAAGCGAAAAATGATCTGGAATTTCGTACTTTTCATCCGCCAGGATTTCAACCTGCTCAAAACGTTTCATATGAAAAGTGCGGACTTCCTCATGTATCCATGAAAATCCAATTACATACCAGGCTCGACGAGAAAAAAAGAAGCAGTAGGGATTAAGTCGCGTTGTAATCACTGCCTGTTCCAAAAAACTTCGATATGTTATGTTGACGCATTGACGATTCTGTATAGCCTGAGAAATCAAATCATAATTGTTATCAGTTTCATCAAGATTAGCGGTCGGCCCAATGCGAATGTGTCTGAATTCGGCAGAATCTCCAATGTATTTCCGCATCTTTTGCGGCAGAACAGAAACCAGTTTGAAAGCTGCGACCCGTGCTGGTTCAAGATATCGCAACCCTTTCTGATCGTCAGCAAG
>WFOZ01000025.1 GCA_015487825.1 Planctomycetaceae bacterium | reverse complement strand
GGCAAAGAACTTCCCACTGAAGCTGAGTGGGAAAAAGCAGCACGGGGTAACGGAGGGTTTGACCACCCCTGGGGATTTGGGCGGCCAGCATGGCATCGACTACGTAAACCAAACCAAGTCTCTCCAGTGAAAAGTTATCCAACCGATAAAAGCCCGTTTGGTGTTTTTGATATGGCTGGCAATGCGATGGAGTGGTGTTCGGACTGGTATCGAGCCGACGCCTTTCAGAAACTGGCGGATGAGTTCGACGGAGTGCCACGAAACTGGAAAGGACCGAGAACTGCCGAACCTAATTCGCATCATGTCGTTAAAGGAAACAACAGTGACTGGCTGCTTTGGCATCGCCAGGGGTATTCACTCAGTACTCGAGACCCACGTATCGGTTTTCGATGTGTGCTACGAATGGAAAGCTCTGAAGACGAATAGGACAGATCTCTTAATCAGATGGATCAACACGCTTTCGAACAACCCACACCGAGCATGGTGCATGTTGAATAACGCGATTTGTAACGCTGCCAAGCAGGAAACGATCCATCGCATTCTTCCCTTTGTTTCCGATTATGATCAGATCGGAATGAAGTGATTTTGCCCGTTCGAGAATTTCCTGACTTGTATCCACGCTTTCAACCAGATGTGCCGAAATATGTGGATGCACCTTTTGCAACTCATCAGCGACCCTTTGCAATGCTGTGACAGCTTTCTTTCTATCTTCCTGCCAGAAATCACTGGTTCGTTCAATAATATCCATGCCATAAGAGGTGATGATTGGCATGATAGTTAAAATGGTGATTTCCGCATCTTTCGCTAACGGCATCGATTGCAGTATGTTCGCCGCTTCGTACGATACCGCAGAATCATCGAAAGCCATCAGTATTTCCATCTTTTCCCACGTAGAAGTGTCGCTGCCTGATTCACCTTTGCTACGTGTACTCTCTCGAACAACCAGGACCGAACAGGAAGCATATTTTACGACTTTCTGAGAAACGCTTCCCAGTAAGAAACTTCTAACAGCACCGTGCCCGTAAGAGCCAACAACAATAAGATCTGTTTCCTGTTCCGCTGCAATGTTAAGAATTTCTTCGGCAGCGTTCCCCTGTCGAATTAACAGCTCTACATTCCACCCTATCTGCCGGAGGGATTCCGCTTGTCGCTTCAAAGTTTCCTCTGCCCGGGCACGAATAGGAACTATCAATTCCTGGCCCGCTCCAAACTGCCCAGACACACCAAAGTATGGTACAGGTAATTCCAAAACAGTTGCAAGAATTATCTTACTGCCATCCGGGAACGGAACATGATTCAACAAATCGATGGCAGCTTGCGAATGAGCAGAGCCGTCCGTAGCAAGAAGAAGCTTCATTTCAATTCTCCGGTATGTTCAATTTCAAAGTCCATGTAGCTGTTACAGGTAAACGATGTTGCAAACTGTCCATTTCTTTTCGCCTTCAGACCAATTACGTCACATTTTACAAATATGAATAGCAGATTATAATGGACACAAGCTTATCCGTGTGATGGTTATTGATGCAATGTGCCATTTTGTCTCACTCTGCCTGATCAACTTGCCCGGGTCACTTTGAAACCGAATAATGGAACTGGTGAAACGATCTTACCTTTCAAAGGGAGATGTGTGATGGATACTGGTGAGCGGTTTGTCCGGTTTTTCAGTGAGTTGACAATCGATGATATTCCATTGGTCGGAGGCAAGAACGCATCGCTCGGAGAGATGTATCGGGAGTTGATGTCCGAGGGGATTAAGGTTCCCAACGGTTTTGCAATCACCGCCCGGGCCTATCATTATCTGCTGGAACAGGATGGAGCGGGCGTTGCGCTGCGTGAAGCAATTGATGGGCTGAATCCTGCGGACGTTGAAGATCTGGCAAGACGTGGTGTGCAGGCCCGGTCGATTATTTATGGTGTGCCTCTTCCGGAGGATCTTCGCGAGCAGATGCTTGAAGCTTATCGCAGTTTACGCGAAGAATATGGCGAACAACTGAGTCTGGCGATTCGTAGTTCTGCCACAGCGGAGGACTTGCCGGCAGCGAGTTTTGCCGGTCAGCAGGATACGTATTTGAATATCAAAGGCGAAGCAGAATATCTCGATGCGTGCAAGCGGTGTTTTGCGAGTCTGTTTACCGACCGCGCGATTCATTACCGGATCGATCAGGGCTTTGATCATTTTGATGTCGGGTTGTCGGTTGGCGTGATGAAGATGGTTCGCTCTGACC
>WFOZ01000024.1 GCA_015487825.1 Planctomycetaceae bacterium | reverse complement strand
TTGATGTGGTTCAACTGCTTGAAGGTGCTGCTGAAATGACGGATCGATTTCAAAATGCAACACCAGGTGAGAATCCTGTGATGGATTACACAGCTGTTTGTCATCTGTTAGAAAAACATTCCGGCTTGAAAACGCGAATCCTTTCCACCTGGGGCAAAGCACTCGAAGCGAGCGGTTTGTGGTACGATCAACTTCTGGCGGAATCGCTTGGTAAACAGGAACAGGGAGCGCTTCCGTTAACGGTCGTCAACACCAGAGATCTGCACAGCCGCGGTCAGCAGCATCAGGAAGGTGTCCGCGATAAATTGATCACGAATATTTTCATTGAGAAACCGAATGATGATGTTCTTGCAATTCCCGTATTTGACGAGAATCGAAATCAGGATCAGCTCAATAAATTCGCAGGCAAAACAATGCCCGAAGTTTTACGAGCCGCCTTCGATGGAACCAATAAAGCTTATGAAGATGTCAACCGCCCCACGGCTGATCTGTTCTTCCCGGAATTGAACGCTAACACACTGGGGCAATTCTTTCAGATGATGATGCTCGCCACCGTCCTGGAAGGCCGTTTAATTGACATCAACCCTTACGGGCAACCCGGCGTCGAAGCCTACAAAAACAACATGAACGCGATTCTCTCCGGTGAGATGTAAATCGGAAATCAATCTTTCTGACAACATTTGCAGGAAGGCAGGGACAGCCATTTATTGCGCAATTATCGATTTACCAGCTCATCAATCGAGATCCTTTCAAAGACCAGATGAGAGCCGCTCCCTTCGTAGACGATTCCTATATGCTTATTGCCTGCTCTGCTCAGGCTGGGATAGCCTGCTCCGGAAAATTCGTCGAGCAACAGCCTGTTTTTTTTCGGCCATGTTTTCCCTTCATCGAAGCTCACCTGAATGCTGTGGTTGGTTCGGCTTTTCTGGGAGTATGGATTTGCAAACAACAGTACCGTTTTTGTTGTTCCTTTTTCGCTATATTCAAACCGGTAGAGAGAGCCGTTACAGATAGGTTCGATGAGGGTATTGCGATTCGTTGCGTGTGGGCTCCATGTTTGGCCAAGATTGCGAGTCACCATTATCGTTCGAAACATCGTTGGGCGTTTTGAGCGGCAGTTCAACATTATCGAACCATCTGACAGCTGCACTGCCTGGCATTCATTATTATCGAATGAGGCAATCGGGCTGGCTTTCCAGGATTTCCCATGATCGCGGCTGATGATTAGATTGGAAAAAATTCGATCTTGTGCATCACGTCCCTGAGCCGGCATTACCAGCGTACCATCTTTCAGCGCGATCCCCTGTTGCGGTGAAGGAGCGAATAAAATCCATTTGGGGTCTTTCAATTGACGAGTCAGGTTCTCCAGTTTTGACCAGGTTCGTCCGTCATCGTTGGAGCGGGTCATCATAAATTGCGAGGACTTTTCAATTTCAAATCCCGGTTCTGATCCATTCCTCACCCATTGATGCGTTCCCGCTTTACCGTATGTCCAAACGGCAAAGCAGAAAATTTCTCCTGTAGCCGGATCAACTATTATTCCGGGATCACTCACTCCATTTAACTCCTGAGGCAACTTGTCGTAAGTTCCCATATCCATGATCACCTGTTGAGAGCCCCAGGTTTGACCGCCATCTGAACTGCGCAGCAGGCCAATATCGATATCCTCCTGTAAATCGCGTCCTTTGCGTCTGCGCATATCGTACACACATAGCAAAGTTCCTTTGGAAGTCGTTGTCAAAGCTGGAATGCGGTATGTGTGTACGCCATCGTCCCAATGCCGTCGTAGTGCTATACCAATTCGTTTACGAACCTGTGGCGTTTCATCATGTGGTACAATATTTCCCGCTGAAGTTGTGACGACCGCCACGCTGGCATCAACTTTGCAAGATAAATTTGCAGCAGGCTTTACTCTACAGGAGAGCCAGAAATTATTCTCACCTGCTTCAAGCCTTGCATGCCCATTGAAGGTAACGCTCTGAGCCGACTGTATTCTCTCACCAAACGGTTTCGTGCTGGAAAATCCGGCATTTTTTCCCGTGAAATAAAACTGAAGCGATTCCAATTCACCGGCACCTTCTATCGTGACCTGGATCGATTTCACCTGGACAAACGGCTCATGGGCATTGATCGTCAAACGTAACAATGTGTTATGTTCATTACGTACCAGAACCGGTTTTATCTGTTGTCTCGTAACGGCACTCATTTCCGCCGCATATGCTGATCGTGGCACGAAAATCAACAATAACAGAAAAAGAACTCTCAGCATTTAACGCCCCTTAATACTACTGACGGTAATTTTTTACGTGTTGCGCAAATTTTAATAAAAACTGATTTTGATAATGGTAATCAGAATCAACCAGTCGTGTGGGGATACGCTGCCACTTCCCCAGCCTACAAACCTGGCAGCACAAAAAAAAGGCCTCCTGTTACAGAGGCCTTTTATTACCTTCTACCGATAACCGTTCAGTTATCGTTTTGATTGATCATTCAGATTCCAATTATACTTCAAATAACTGACTTTGACATTCGGCTGGCGAGCTAACTGCAGGGCCTGAGCAGGCATGTATTTACTGAGGTAGGCAAGTTGTTGAGATTTTGTTGCTCCGAAATCACTTCCAAACCAGTTTACAATGGCACTCATGCGCAAAGTTCGTCTCTGAACATCGACCTGAAGATTTTGTGTTCTCGAAAAGAAATCACGTGCATTGTCTGCCAGTTGACTTTCAAGGCGACTGGCAACATAGGCCTCATTTCGCAAACGAGGGCAGCCGATTGATGCACAGACAATAGAAAAGTGAATGCGGGGCTCATTCATTTTTCGCAACATTTTGTGTTCGATATCTTCCAGCGAATACTCTCGGTCTCCGACAGGAAGTTTCAATTGCTTCCAGATGTTATAACCAACAACCTTAGCAGTATGATTGCGAATGCTGCTTGTTGGATAAACCTGCAGAATCCCCTCCAGGGTAACTGCATTGTAAGCATTAATCCAAAACGCAATTTTAGCATGTCTGCTGGCCGCCAGGCTGGGATTGGCCCGACTGAGTTGCTTCAAATAGTTTTGCAGCTGAACGCGATCCGTTCGCGAAGCATGCCAGGCTTTATAATTGACATACCCATCGGCATCGACGTATCGCTTTAGCAGTGCCTCAAAGCTGTCATGACGAATTTGATCTATGCTTACCTGTTGACTCCTCGCCCAACGCTGCCCCACAAAGCGATCTGCTTTGACTTGTCCGGGAGTCAGTAAAACTAAAAACATTCCAACGACACCCAGTGCCGAAAGAGTAATCTGATAAAGCTGTACCTGAAAACGTCGCATGCCGTCACTTTCCTTGATAACTGGAGAAATTGTAATCCTGATCCATCAGTTTGCATACTCTGTCTCCGCATCATCTCAATACAATCATTTCAGTTCTGTAAGATAGCTGACACACCACATCTATTTCGTCGCCAGTGAGCAGAATTATCTTTCAAATTTTCTACTGCTGCTGTTTTTTCTTTCGAGCTTAGTAAATTATTATTGGCTCAGCTCGAAAAAAGAGTTCATCCTGGTTTTCAGGAAGTCCATTAGCCACGGGTTTTATTTTTCGAAAATATGCTCTTGGCATCAGCCAAACAGTTACTGGCGAGGTTTAATTGTTTTGGTTGACCAAAGGTAACTATTCAGCGTTGGCGTAGGGTCCGCTATTGCGGACCACGATGGGAGGTGGATCCTCCTATTTCTGTGGTGGTCCGCAATAGCGGACTCTACAAACAAGCTTAATTTCTGAAATAACCAAACATTACTGAATAGTTACGACCAAAGCCAAAAACAGAGCCCCAAAGTTGCGACCGTTATTATTTGGTCGATGGTAAGCAACCAATATTTGAAGCTGTATCACGGTGCCCTTGCAGGATTAACCCTGTAGGGTACGGAGTATTTCTAACTGGAAGCAGAAATTGAATCGTGCTCTGATATTGTCGTGTCAGCAACTGCAGCGACGCTAATATCGTATTCCTGCTCCAATCGTTGGAGCAGGCTTGAAGAGAGTCGGCATCGGTAAGTCGCATTATTTTCGTCGTAGGTTGTTTGCTCCACCTGGACTGAGCGAGCAAGCAATGAAGAAAATTTACCGTCTCCCACATGGGCAGTGATATCGACCCACTGGTACGATTGGCTCAGTCGTTCGATAACAGCCGCCTGCAACGTTTCAATTCCTTTGCCAGTCACAGCAGAAACGCTGATCGAATCTCGATATTTGTTGCGAAGAATGTCGTACCATGTCCGGTTTTCGGCCTGTTCAGAGCTGTGAATTAAATCAGACCCTGTTTCCATCAGTTCCCGGTTGCCCGTTTCTGTTTCGTGCTCGTTGGCTTCTTCTGTCGTACTCAGCGAAAGCTCCGGTAATCGATCGATTTTGTTGAGTACGAGCAATGTTTCCTTTTCGCCTGCTCCAATCTCTTCCAGCACTTTTTCAACCGTTTCGATGTGCTGTATCGCTTCCGGGCTGCCTGCATCAACAACATGCAATAACAGGTCAGCCTGCAATGCTTCTTCCAGAGTTGATTTGAAAGAGGCAACCAGGTGGTGAGGCAGATCCCGAACAAATCCAACAGTATCACTGAGTAAAATGTCGCCCCCGTTCGGGATAGACCATGTTCTGGTTTTGGTGTCGAGAGTGGCGAATAACTGATCGGCAATGAAAATATTTTCTCCGGTCAATGCCTGCATCAATGTGCTTTTTCCTGCATTGGTATAACCGACCAGTGAGACAGTGAATTTTTCGTATCGGGCGGAAACCAATCGCTCACGCCGTCTCTCGACAGTTGCGAGCTTCCGCTTCAATTCAGAGACTCGTTTATCAAGCAATCGCTTATCGAGTTCGAGCTGTTTCTCCCCGGGGCCACGACCGGATCCGATTCCTCCTTCAATTCGTTCCAGATGGGTCCACATCCGTTTTAAGCGGGGACGCATGTAAAGAAGCTGAGCTAACTCGACCTGTAATTTCGATTCGTAAGTTTGGGCATGAGTTGCAAAAATATCAAGAATCACTTCGCTGCGATCAATCACGATTGCCTTGATGGTTGTTTCGATATTTCTCCCTTGCGAAGGAGCCAGGTTGTTATCGAAAATCGCCAGATCAGCTTCTGTCATCGACATCAACTGCTTCAGCTCTTCAATTTTCCCTTTTCCCAGATAGGTTGCAGGATCAGGTTTCTCGCGAGCCTGAATAAGGGTCCCGACAATTTCGCAGCCGGCCGTTTCAGCCAGACCGGCTAATTCATCCAGTGCATTTTCGCGGTTAATCGTTGATTGAGGAGAAACCATTCCAACCTGTCTCTTATACACATCTGACGCTGC
>WFOZ01000023.1 GCA_015487825.1 Planctomycetaceae bacterium | reverse complement strand
CTTTATTATCGGGGTAGGATTCAATCGTGTGCCACGGCTCTGTGAGCCGTGATGCGTTGGAGTTGGCATCATTCAAATAAAAATTAACAGTTCGCACGGCTCACAGAGCCGTGACACGCGATTTTGTAAGTTAATTGCGTGACTGTCTTCAACTTGACTCAAACAGAACAGATTGGCTCCTATAAGGTACTAAGGAAGTAAGAATTTTACTGGCTACTGTTACTAAAGTTCCCCATCATCCGGAATAGGAGTTGCTTTCTTATTTGAATTAAAAAACTTGCGGACCACGCCACGATATTTCGGGCTTAATTTTCGATCCCACGTTGCCCGTCCCGCCGCAGGATCATTTTTTCTTGTTGCTGCCCGCGGTGCGTTCTGGGCAGGCTCTGTTTTCGGTTCGCTGCTTGTCATACGAATGGTCTGCTCGGAAGGTTCATCTAAAACGCCGGGAGGCAGAATCACTTCTTTGAATTTTGTGTTTTCCAGATCCGATTCCTCACCAAATATCATTTCTGCATCGCCTCGACCGCGGGAGATTCCCCCTTGTCCCGGTTGTCCCCCCCCCTGACATAAGCCCTGACACTCTCCTCGTTTCTCTGCGAGTTTTTCGGCTTCTTTTTTGAGCATTTCCTTCAGTTCATCCATGATTTTTTTCTGAGCTTTGGCATCGCCGGGCATTTGCAGCTTTCCGTTTTGTGCCAGATTTTCGAGCATCTGTTTCATTTCTTCAGACATCCCCTCCATAGAACCATTGAGAGCTTTACGAGCCATCGATTGCAGGTTCTCTCCCATCGCTTTTTCAAACTGTTCGAGTTGCTCGGCAGAGATTTCGCCGTTGTTGGCCATTTCAGACATTAATTCTTCAAGGGCACTACCGGCTGATTCGAGGCCACGTTCGTTTTTTTCCCACTTCATCTGCATTTGCTGACGTAAAAAATCAGCCGTCTCCCACTGCTCGTGAGTCAATGGCTGATCGTGCGTTTGCTCAGCAAATTTTTCGATCTCCTTTTTTAGTTCCTCTTTTTCCTCTTCTTCCAGGATATCGGACTCCTCCAGTGTTTCGAGAATCGATTCCAATTCCTCAGCTGCCTGCTGAGAAACTTTCGTCGGTCTGGCAAGCAGGATTGAACTTTCCCGCACAGGAATGAAGCAGGTCACAATCGCAAAAGCAAGCGGCAAAGCAAGCAGGGAAAGAAAACGTTTCGGTCGAATTTTCGGCAGGCTGCTTTTCCACAGCATTTCTACCTGAGGCAGATGAGTTTGCCATTGATCGTCGGGCGTTTCGCTTAACGTCATTAACAGGCCGCCTGCATCCAGTTTCTGATCCAGCATCGCGGTCGCTTCAGTGCGAGTAAATCGATGATGCTGAGTTTTTCGCCAGGCCCATAATGGAATGAGAGGCAGGCCTGCAAAAATCCACAATGTATCGGGCCACAACGAGGGAACAAGTAATTTAACGAGCAGGATTGCACAACCAACAACGATAAAATAGAAAGCCAGAGCGTCTGCACAACTCCCCAAGAACTGCCCCCATTGAAGGCGTTTGCAGTGTCGAGCAATCCATCGTTGTGAATCCGGCATCGTCAACCTCCCGAATATTAACAGCTCAAGCCAGGTGTTGTGAAAATGAAGAGCTGGGAAAAGAACATTCCCTACTGAATGTACGTGTATTGTAAGCAGATCGTTCAAATAATTCCGAGTGAATTCTCATTTTTTTCAAGATCGACCGTAGAAATCGAAAGAATATTTCAATCGGAGCATTTTCGAGATAACTAAAACTATCTGGTCGAACCGGACCGACAACGCCTCTGATTAACCATCAAATCAGCCGTTAGCGGGAACATAATAGCAAAGCGGCCAGAGAGATATACCTTCCTAAAAACCAAGGCCGTTTCCATTCAGCAGGGCTGTTTCGACAGTTCCCTGCGTAATATTGAACATGCCGGGATATTTCTTTGCCCATTCTTCATTCGGGCCGGGGCAGTATTGCCGTGCGTTACCTTCAATGGCAGCGACACCGGGAATGCGTGCTGCCAAAGATGCTGAGTGCAGGAAACTGTAGCCGGGGCAAGTTAAGTCCTGAACGCACAAAAACATATTCTGCTTGATCGCTGCAGCGGCCAGAAGCAGTGTTTCGGTTTGCCCTTTGCAGGCCTTAAAGGCTACCCCGGTGTAACCAAGTTCCTGAGCCAGTAACAGCGATTCCAGGTCGAGAAGCGATTCATCAATGACAACCGGTTTAATCTCGGCTGCCCGGTGCATTTTATTTTCGGAATGCTTTTTCAGATCGCGATGTGTTGGCTGTTCAATATATTGAATCCGATCAAACGCAGAGGCAGAACCACTTTTCACCTGTTGCAGAAAATCGAGAACATATTCGACATTCTCGCACTTCTCATTGAAATCAACCGAGTAAACCCAATCTGGACAGCCTCTCTTGTTTTGCGCCGCAACTGTCACATCTTCAACAGAGAGAACCCGCTGAACATCCCAATCCAGATTGTCACCACTCAGTTTGATTTTCAGATGTGTCAATCCATCTGCTTCGATCCATTCGCCCAATGTTTCCGGCAGTCCATCATTAATTCGCTTCGGAATATCTGCCTCTGTCAGAGGATCAGCCGCCCCAACCAGATGATACAACGGCATTTGAGTTTGCGGCTCGCGTGTTGTGTACTGATCCAGATATTCCCCCCGGAATTGGTCGCCGAGATAATGGGAGAGATCGTGATTCATATATTCACTGGAAAGTGTATTGTACGAATTCTGTTGATGAACACGACCATATGCATCATGCACGGCTGCATCCAGCGGGCTTGTCGCAACGAGTTGAGCAAGCCGTGGCATCGCTTCAGGAAGAGACATTTCCTGTTTGACCTGTTCTGCAAAATCGGAATACTGCTTGATCAAACCAAGCATCAAATCAATCGGATGTCCGGTTACATCATGTCGATTTGCCTGGGCAACGGCTATTTCGGCCATGCGCATCATTGCTTTTTCTGCAACATCAGGAGTTACTTCAGAAGAGGGCCATGCCCAGACATTACCCATCGGCATACTCCCAAATCCCGATTTCCTGTTCCCTTTCCCATCTTCCACTTCCACCGTAACATTTATCAGATGTGTTTCAGTAACCGTGCGACCGCCAAATTTTAATGGGGCACGAAAGGGAACGGGCTCAAATTCAATACGAGCACTCAGGATCTGGACATCAGTATCTTTAGACATTATATTTCCTAGAACAGGGGTTATTGGTCTACTGGCATTATGTTGGAATGCAATTCAGGATTTTCAACATCACTGGTGTAGCCGGGCAGCTCTCACCAGAAGTGACTCATTGCAGCCGACTCTCAGCAGCACATTATGACCGGATTCAAAAACAATCAAACCGTTTCTGTGTATCTATTTCACCAATCAGAAAAAAAGATGTCGGCAACACTGATATCTCTTTTCAGGCAGAAGAAGCAAGGTGATGAATTCAATGACATCAGACATGAAAAGACTGCTTGAAAATCCTGCTCAGGGAGTGAATGAAAACTTTCTGCTGGAGCTTGTTGTTGATCGTTCTCCTTTTGTTCTCTGGTTAATGGACGAAAAAGGAGTCATCCAGTCGATTCGTGGAGGAGGTCTGAAAGAACTCAATCTGAGTGTTGAAGAGATGGTCGGAAATTCTGTTCTGGATATGTACGCCGATGACCCGCAATTAATGAAAATCCTGGACGATACGCTGAATGGAAAAGAGCTTCACGCAGTTGGCCACCTTCACAATTCAAAAATTGAAACCTGGTTCCGCCCGCTGAAAGACGAATCGGATCGAGTAACGGGCATGATGGGTATTTCTTTAATTCGATCCGAATTGGAAAAAACAAGAACCGCAGGAAGTGAAGAGGGGCACTGTTTTCAGGTTTTGAAGCGTCTGGCGAATGTCGGTGTGTTCGCCTGCAACGAACAGGGAGAAATCAAATTCGCCAACGATTATTTCTGGGCCTGTTTTTCTTTGATTGAATCTACCGACCATAGCGAATTCGACAAGGCAGATTCGCGTCAGGGAGTTGTCTGGCAGGATCTGTTTCGAGATGAAAACAATCAGGCTCTGGAGAAGTCGTGTCAACTGCTGGCCAAACAGGGGGCCTTCCGTAGAGAGTTAAAACTGGTCTACCCGGAAAAATCGATTGAATGGGTATTCGTTCAACTCGATGAAGCAGGCGACGGCGAATGGGTGGGAACGGTACTTGATATTTCGGCCATTAAACAGGCCGAGAGTATGTTCGGATTACAAAGGAGAGAACTGGAAAAAGCCGTCCAGTCGCGAACATTGGAACTGGTCGATCGAAATACACAACTTTCACGGGAGGTTGAAAAACGAAAACAGATCGCAGATGAGCTACAGCTTTCACGCGATTACATGGAAGCGATTATTCGCAATGCCGTCGATATTATTTTGCATCTCGATCGGAATGGACGAATTCTGTTTATGAATCGATCGGTTACCGGATACGATACCAAAAATATTGTCGGAGGCAGTCTCTATGAATGGGTACAGCCCGGGCATGAATCGGTAGTCGCTTCTGCACTGCAAAGGGTACTTGAAAAAGAGGAACACGTTTCGGTTGAAGTTCCAATCATCCTGGTGACTGGAGAATATGCACTTTATTCCACTAAATGGGGCCCGATTTATCATCGAGGAGAAATTATTGGAGCAACTATCGTCGCCAGAGACATTACCCGAGAACGTGAAAAAGAGGAAGAAGCGAAGGAGCGACTTGAGGAGTTGAGCCATTTGACCCGATTGGGAATGCTGGGAGAAATCATGGCGACAATTTCTCACGAACTCAAACAGCCATTGCTTGCTATTGGAAATTACGCAACAGGCTGCCTGCACCGATTAGGCGATGAGAACATCGACAACAAACAACTCAAAGAGGTGTTGCACCTTATCGCAGAATTATCATTACGGGCCCGGAAAATTGTGCATAAAACCCGTAGTTTTGCGACGAAAAAAGCAATCGAACCGGTCCAGGTTAATCCCCGGGAACTGTTATCAAAATCTCTGGAACTTGTGCAGACAGAATTAACGCGTAAAGAAATTGTACTGAAAAACGAACTGGACGATTCAGTCTCTGTCATGTGTGTTGATTTCATCCAGGGACAACAGGTTATTGTTAATCTTCTACTTAATGCCATCGAAGCGATCAGCAACAGCAATAAAAACATTCAACATACGATCACGGTACGTTCTGCTTTACTTCAGGATGAAACCGTACAAATAACCATTGCCGATACCGCTGATGGCATTGATGATTATTCTGTTGAAAGCCTGTTCGATATGTTCCACTCCAGTAATAAAAGCGGACTGGGAATGGGACTGGCGATCAGCAGAAAAATTATCGAAAGGCATGGCGGAAAATTACGAGTTCTGCAAACCGGTCCACAAGGAACTACGTTTGAAATGATCCTTCCAATGTGCGAAGGAATGTCATGTTGAATTTCTTCATTTTCGTTCCCCGGTAAATTCCAACTCGCCCGGAATTAGAAAAGAAAGTTTATTGTGAATCACGAACCTACAATTTTCGATAAAATTATCAATCGCGAAATCCCGGCAGATATTGTTTACGAAGATGATCTCTGCCTGGCTTTTAATGATATCAACCCACAAGCACCGGTACATGTTCTGATCATCCCCAAAAAACCGATTGTCTCATTAGCTGAAGTTGACGAGCAGGACACAGCACTGCTGGGGCATCTGCTGGTTGTCGTAAGTAAAATTGCCAGACAGCTTGGCCTGGATTCCGGGTACCGCACTGTTCTAAATACCGGGCCAGATGGCGGACAGGAAGTGTATCATCTACACTTTCACCTTCTCGGAAAACGACCTCTGAAATGGCCTCCCGGGTAGGTTCTGTTTTTTCAGAGTTGGTGGCCCGGGCTGCGGCCAAAACGGCAAGCACTACTTCAACTTTGACCATTCCAGTTCAATTCCCTGATTGGTCAGAGATGTCTGAAATTGGCGTAAGAGTTTTATGTCATTCCGGACAGCTCGCGGTGTTGTTTTGTTGTTGATCGCAAAAGCGGTCAACGCACCGGCTGCTTCGCCAATACTCCATTCAACCGGATGCAACCGGTAACAGCCGTTGGAAATGTGAGTGGTACCAATATTTTTGCAGGCGGGGAGCAGGTTCTCTATTCGCCTGGGGATCATCGAGCCCAGTGGTATCTGGAACGGCACGCTCGCCATGTCGATGTAATTGTCACCACCGGAACTGGGATGCAGATCGAGATGATAATAGCCAATCCCGACAGAATCGTTAAACGGCCTGGCTAACAATTGCTTTTTGTTTTTCCCGGCTGCTCCCTTTCGATCAGTCTGTTTTTCCCGCTCGGCAAGGCTCAAATCCTGTTCGGTGATTGTCAGTTCCGCCAGAATTCTGCGAGACTCCCGGATGTATGGATATTTTGCCAGGCCATCTTCAGTTCCTACGATATCTTTACGAAGACGCAAGCCTTTCCAGCCCGCACCTCCATCCGGACGCGGAGATTCCGTCTGTAACCAGTAAAGTAAAGATAAGCTCAGTTGTTTCGCCTGATGTAACTGCTGCTCGCGATGCTCTGCGGAAACATCGGTGATATTTCCCAGCATGTAATCGTTTTGTGGCCAGTTCACCACGGTGATGTCACTGGCATATGTTCCTTTAACAAAGTTGTTTCGATCAATCATTCTTCGATACAGCCACAGGTTCAGGGAGCTGGTTCGAGGTGCAGGTGTTTCTTTTCCACAAGGAACAAAGGAAAGTTCTCGCGGTTTTAAGGTGCGGGGACTGGAATAAGACATTGCCAGCAGTTTGCCCGACCAGGCTGGTCTCAGTGGAGGAACGTGAGCCTTCCAGAAGTCATACATTTCCGGGCGTTCAATCGTATGATCTTCGCCTTCTAAATGATCAATGGCAAAGCAGCAGGTGAAAGCCTGAATATTTTTGGGATTGGCTTTTTCGGGAGCATGTGGTTCGCCGGTCTGTTTTTGAGATTCCGCACCGATGGCATATTCTGTTCCGGAAAGCGGCAGCAAATCGCCTTCTTCGCTTGCATCAATAAAGTATCGGGCATGCAAAACTTTATCTCTCGCAAACCCGGTTCCTGTGCAAAGAACAGATTGAATCCGATCACCATTTACTTCTGTACTGACAG
>WFOZ01000022.1 GCA_015487825.1 Planctomycetaceae bacterium | reverse complement strand
CGTTAACATTGGAACTGGTAATAGCAGTATAAACAGAATCCATTTCATCAAAATACTCCTCAAGAGATGTTACCGATCATTCTTAAAAAAACGCAGAAAGACTCCCTGCATTTCTTCGTGTATTTCATACTGATTTTTCAAGGTTTTGAATGCCCTTATCTGTTCCTGACTTAGAAGAGACTCCAATTCGTCCCGCCTGTTTGCATAGATAATTGAAGCTAGCAGGCAAAGTTCGTACTGATCGCCATCATAAAGAAGTTCGTCAGCCAGATAGGCATTTCGATATAGTTTTCTCACAACCTGCAATTGTCTGGGAGTGAACCAGAGTTCCTGATCGAGCAACGCGATTGCATATTTGATCGTGAACTCTGAAGACTTTGCCCGGCCATCCACCTGCAATGAATTCCTTATTTTGCTAATAGCTTTAATCCAGATTGGATGTTGGTCGATTTGATCACCATCAGCTCCACGGATGTAAAAAACAAAGCTGGCGGGTACCCTGGCTCCATTGCCGTTAATAACGAATGCACGTTTTTCATATTGGGCAGCCAAAGCGAACGCATTTTTTTTCCATTCTCTTACAGAACTAAGAGCTGCGCCTTTTCTGGCAGTTTTCAGGTAATGCAACTGCTGTGGACTTAACTGCTCTCCCAGAAAATACTCCTGAGCTTTCTTCATTAAAATTAATTTTAATTCCTCCTGAAAATAATGTGCTTCCGTATTGATAATTTCATGCCACTCAGTGACACCGGTCCTTGCCTCAAATCGTATACTCTTTCCAAGGTTCTTAAAGCCTTCCCGGTCCTGTTCTTTCTTTATTTGCTGAAGCAACCCCCATTGATTTCTACTGAGTACCATCGGAGGTTGTGTCAGGATTGTATACAGAGACTTTTCATTGACATATCTTTTGTGAGGCTTGAATGAATAAAGTCCATTTTCAAGAAGTGGAAGATGCTCAGGAAAGATCTGTTCCAATTGTTGATTCTCTTTTGCTGTCAGAGTTAACTGCCTGTTTATTTTATCAATAACACGCTGAAGAAATATTTCATGCAAATTCTGATTTCTTTTTGTTATTGCATTTTGATATTTCACCACCTGGTCCGGGGCAAGAACTTCCAGAAAGTCAGCCTCAAAGCCGTCCTTAAAAAACTCCCTCGCAGCTCCGAGGAGATCTACAAACCGTAGTGGTAACACATCGGTGCGAAAATCATCAAAATGGTTTCTGTTTATCTCTCCATCAGGTACAGCCATCTTTATGGGTGGTTTCAGACTCCATTTTGCGATGATATTTTGAAGCTTTGATTTCTGCTCGACTGTAAGCTGACAATGAAAATCACTCCAGGCCACGAACGCTGCAAAGTAAGCCTCTAAACGCTGTTTACGAACTTTGCTTTTCGGATTGACGACTCTCTGTTCATGAATTTTTTCAACAGCAACTTCCTGAGCAAATACCTGTGGAGGCCCCTGCGATACGAACAATGTCAATAAAAGTATGAACAGAATCCATTTCATCAAAATACTCCTGAAGAGCTATTAGCGATCTTTCTTAAAAAACCGCAGGAACGAATCTTCTATTTCGTACTGGCTTTTCAAAGTTTTGAATGCGGTGAGTTGCTGTTTATTGAGGATAGACTCCAGTTCGCTTTCTTTTTTTGCATAGATTATTGTTGCAAGCAGATGAAGTTCGTATTGTTCGCCGCTGTAGAGCAGTTCATTGGCTAAATGTGAGCTGCGGTAGAGTTCCCTGATTTTCGGTAATTGTTCGTCGGTGAACCACAATTCCTGATCCAGCATCGCGACGGCGTATTTAATGGTGAATTCGGAATAATTTGACTGAGCTTCTCCCAATAAAGAAGCCTTCACTTTAGCGACTGCGTTTTCCCAAAGTGGGTGCTGATCTATTTTTGAACTTTCGATCCCTGGGACAGAAAATACGAAATTGATTCCTGGACGTTGCTCAATTATTTTTTCGTTTTGCACCGTTGCCAATAACGATTTCTTTTTCCATTCCTTCACTGTCCTGAAGGCTGCTCCTTTTCTGGCGACTTCAAGATAACGAAGTTGTTCAGGACTGAGTTTATTCCCGAGAAATTTCTCCTGAGCTTTCTTTTGTAATAACAATTGTAATTCATCCTGAAATTGTTCTGCTTCGGTATTGATTGTTTTACGCCAGCCTTCGGGACCATCGATTGCCATCAGGCGGATGTTTTTTGTGCGAAGCTGTCTTCCTCCCAGAATACGTCTATTTCTTACTGGTTTGAGTAATGCCCATTGTTCTTTGCGATATGCCATTGGCGGGTGTGTCAGGATGATCAAAATTGACTTTTCGTTAACATACTGGTTTCGTGGCTCAAATGAATAGAGACCATTTTCAAGCAGCGGAAGATGTTCGGGAAATAGTTTCTTCAGTTGTTTTTTTTGCTTATCGCTCAGAGTTAATTTTTTTCCTGCCGTATTGATCACACGTTCCAGAAATATTTCGTGCAATGTCTGCTTTCTTTTTTTGATTGCAGCTCGCCACTTTTCTTTTTGCTGATCTGTCAGAATCTTCAGAAGATTTCTTTCCAGATCAGCATGATAGATGACGCCGGCTGCCCCGTGCGTATCGACAAATCGAACAGGTGCTAAATTATTGAGATATTGCCGGCTGTAAATAACACCCGGTACTTCTGCAATCGATTGTGGCCCCTTTTCAATTAGTTTCACAATAATTTTATTGAACTCTGTTTTTTGATCTGCGGTAAGTTCGCAATGATAATCGACCCAGGTGACAAAAGCGGCGAAATGAGTTTCGAGCCGTTCTTTTCGGATGTCCGTTATTTTCTTGTTCGCATTCCCGGCTTTTCCCTCACCTCCAAATTGAGCGAACACGCAAACCGGCTGCACAATAAATGCCATTTGCAGCACAAGAGATAACAGAAAATATTTCACCAATAGCTCCTACTGTTTATATTCTCGTAGGTCAGGCTTTCCAGCCTGACACAATCGCAGGAAAGTTCTGTGGAGTAAAGTATCTCGAACTTACTGTAAAGCGAAAAGGAGAATGTTTAGAAAAAGCCGCCTCCACCAATATATCCACCTCCACTAAAAAATTGAATGGCATTCTCCTGCTCGGCTTTCATGTAACCTAAAAATTTACGGCCTCGGCGGGTTTTGATCCTAAGAAGATTTTTATTCTTCGGAAATTGCTTTTTTAATTGCGACAGTGCATTCAATTGGGAATCGTTGAGAATGCCATTCAGTTTGCTTTGCCTTTTACCAGTAAGAACTGCTGCAAGGAGACTTAAGTCATACGAATTACTGTATATTAAATTCTGGCAGTAACGATTCCTATCGAATATCGATACATCGTGATACATGGTTGTGATTTTAATTCGGTGCTCGGAACTGAGCCAGAGTTCCTGATCGAGTAATGCAATGAGATAGTTCAACGTCGTCTGTTGAATAATCATTTTTCGTTTTTCATATACTGAATCTGTAATCACCTTTCTCACGGCCTGTTCCCAAAGCGGATGGTCATCAAATTCGTGGATGCGAATTGGAGGTAGAAGTATTCTATAGGTAGGTTGTTGGTTATCCTGTTTGGCTCTCACTGCGTTATTCTGCTGTTGTGTTATCGCTTCCTCTTTCCAGCGATTCATAAGTTTTACTGTCGTCCCTTTCGCTGCAAGTTTCAGATATTGCAGATTTTCTTTGCTTAGTTGAAACTGCCTGGAAAAGTAGGTGATTCGCAGTTCCATAGCAGGAACTAATTCTTCCATTTGTTTCTGTACTTCTGCTGATATTTTTCCCTGCATGTCATCTTCGTTAACTGCGTTAAGCATTACTGCTTGTTTACGATTCTTTCGCAAATACTCTAGCCATTTCATTTGAGTTTTGTTTAAACCAAGGGAAGCCTGGAACAGAACGACGTCAATCGATTTTTCATTGAGATAACTCGTTTTCGGATAAAACGAATATAATCCATTATCAAGCAGTGGCAATTTTTCCGGGAACAGGTTTTTGATGGCTTCCTTTTGTTGATCCGTCAAAAAGAGTTCGCGATCTGCGGTGTTGATGACCTGAGCGAGAAAATATTGATGCAGAGTCTGTTTGCGTTTCTCCATCGCGGCTCGATATTTTCCCTGTTGATCTTCGTTAAGAATCTTCAACAGATTATCATTCAACCCTGCCTGAAAAACTCCCCAGGCTGCTCCGCGGATGCCAACAAACTGAATCGGAGAGTAATCG
>WFOZ01000021.1 GCA_015487825.1 Planctomycetaceae bacterium | reverse complement strand
TTTCGGCCTCATTTTGTCCGAGAAGACTCCTCAAGCAGTCCTCAAAAAGAGCATCGCCAACCCTCGCAGCTAACCAACTCGGCGATTACTCCCCAAAACAACAAATACTCTCCCTCACACACACCAGAGACAACCCCAGCGGGAGCGGCTGCAGAACATTTTGAATTATCGCTGTTTGAAAGCCTGATCAATTACTACTCAGGTTGAAAATGCGTATAACGGGCAGCCATGGGCATGCGGCGACCACTGCCGAAAGCTCGGGGGGTTAATTTGATGCCGGGGGGCATCTGTCTGCGTTTGAATTCGTTTCGATCTAACTTATTGAGGACCCAGCGGACGGTTTCCTCGGGGTAGATTATTGAAAGTTCATTCGCAGATTTTTCCTGCTCAACCAGACCTTCCAGGATTGCATCAAGCAGATCGTATTCGGGAAGGGAATCCTGATCGAACTGATCGGGAGCCAACTCTGCACTTGGTGGCTTGTTAATGATGTGTGCAGGAATAATTTCTCGTCCCGCTTTTTGGTTAATGTGTGATGCGATAGCGTAGACATCTCTTTTGAGGACATCGCACAATACCGCAAAGCCGCCCGCCATATCGCCATACAATGTGCAGTAACCAACTGCCAGTTCACTTTTATTCCCCGTTGCCAGCGGCAGCCAGCCGTGTCGATTGCTGCGGATCATCACCATCGCGCCACGAATTCTGGCTTGCAGATTCTGGTCTGCCAATCCTGCGGGCTGGCTGGATAAATCCGCTGTGATAACCGGTGCCTGTTCATAAGCGGTATGAATTTCATCGATAGGAATTTCAATCGCTTCGATGCCCAGGTTTTTTGCAAGCAAAACAGAATCATCGATACTGTGCTGAGTGCTGTAGCGGGATGGCATCATTAACGTGTAGACATTTTCCGGGCCGAATGCATACGCAGCCAGGCAGGCAGCCACTGCACTGTCGATTCCTCCGGAAAGCCCTAAAACAGCCTCTCGGAATCCGCTCTTTGCTGCATAATCTTTTAAGCCAAGTATGAGTGCCTGTAAAAGTTGTTCGCAGCGAGAGGCAATCTGCAATTTTTCAGTTGGCATATCGTGATGAAAATCGATCACGCGCAAATCTTCTTCAAACGCTGCCAGTTGAGTTACGACTTGTCCCTGCCGATTTAACAGAAGAGAGGCTCCATCAAAAACGAGATCGTCATTTCCTCCAACCTGATTCACAAATACGCAAGGAATATTCCCACGCTGGCAATGCGCCTGCAAAATTGAATGCCGGCGGCTCGATTTATCGACTTCAAACGGACTGGCAGAAAGGTTAATCAGTAGCTCCGCGCCCGCTTCGATCAAATCCTGCACCGGGTCCGATTCGCAAACCGGTCGTGTGTGATAAAAAGTATCAGGTTGACCGAACCACGCATCTTCACAGATATGAACTCCCAGCTTTCTGCCTCGAAACAGAATCGGTTTCACAGAATCGGCTGGACGAAAATATCGTCTTTCATCAAAGACATCGTAATTGGGAAGCAGTTTTTTGCAGGTTGTTGCAACAACTTTTCCTTCGTGAAGCAGGCTGGCTGCATTCGCAGCACATTCTGCCGGTTGCCCCCAGGTTGTGGGGTGCCCAACCAGAACGCCCAGGTCAGCAGGGACAGCTGCAGCCAGTCTGCTTACTGCTTCATCGCAGGCTTCAACAAAGCCGGATCGCAATAGAAGGTCTTTGGGAGGATATCCACAGAGAGCAAGTTCGGGAACGATTAATAATTCCGCTTTCCGGCTGGAAGCATCGCGAGCTAATTCTAAAATACGTTGGCAATTTCCCTGCAGGTCGCCAACTGTCGGGTTCATTTGTGCAAGGGCAATTCGCATGGAGATTCTTTGGGGTGATAAAGTTTGCAGAGTGCGTGGTGAAGCAAAGCAGTTCATTCCGCTCGGCTGTGGCTGATAATCTGATCAATAACCAATTTGGGGGACTCGCTGTCTTTCATCAGCCCGGCATGAGGGAAACGGTGCTGATGGGAATCGCTCAAATGGCTCCAGAAGATTCCTGCGACCGGCTGTTTTGCCAGTAACATCGGCAGGAATTTTTCCATCCAGTCGCATTGAGTCTGTTCCGTCCACTCGTTTTGCCATTGCTGGTTATCGACTTTGGTTTTCAGTAATGCCAGGGGATCTTTCTCGCTGGCAGATGGGCACGCTAACGTAACATGCAGCGGAACGCCGAACGACCCCCAGGTATCGAGCAGTTTGGAAAATCGAAGTAACCGTCGGGCATCATTGCGCCCCGGTTCGTACCCAATCGCCAGTTCCAGATTGATGCCGGATAAGCCAGTGCCGGATCGAAGCAGCGCATCGACAACATGCCAGGGAGTCAGTCGGTGTTTTCCCTTCGCCTGATAGTCTCCCCAGGGACGATCAACACGAATGAAAATCTGCCCCTCTTCATCAACCTGACGTGCGACGTCAATCATGCGGGCTGTCATTGCCAGGATATTTTCTTCTGTGTAACCGAATAACCCACCGGTATTCATTCGAGCTGCCACTTCCCAGATGCGGATTTTTCCGGTGTAACGGGAAACAGCCGTCTCCACGTAATCACTCAAAAAACTCTGGAGGTTGAGAATGTCATGCTTCCAGTTGGCCAACCAGTCGGGTAAACCGTTATCTTCAAAACTAAGTAGCGGACCTCCTTTGAGAAGCAGTTTATTATTGATCGCCCATTCTACCTGTTGATCGTACCGTTCCCATTCGTATTCCCCTTCAGCAGATTCAATCGCTTTCCAGTCAAGTGAAATCCCGGCTGCACTGAATGCATCACAGTAGTTTTCAGGAATTTCAGATACGGAAACCGGGCCGAGGTCGCAACCAAACATCGCAGGCAAATGCGAAATACGCTGGCGTCTGACGTGCATCCGTTGTTCGATATATGATTTTGCGAGAACATCTTCTGCGAGACAGATTTTTTGCAAAGCGGTATTTGCCAGCAATGTCGCCTGCGCAGGGTTCTGCTGTGAAAAACAGGCAGACAGAAAATCGTTGTATGCCTGTTTCTGCAGGGTATCATACTGATCGGGAATTAACATTCCCGCCTGAGCCCAGGTCGCGTGCTGTTCCCGCATTTCGCAAAGCTGCCCGCGAGCTAATTCGACCGCCAGCACATAGGGGGTTTCTCTTTCAAGAACAGAACAGGTTCTTAAAACAGGGTTACCGAAGCCTTCCACGGGCCAAGGGATATTCAGCTTGCCACTGTCTGAACATTGCCGAATGTATTGAAGCTCCTGCCCTTGAATCTGCACTCGCCCCGGAAACGCGGCTCCATCGTAATTGGTCAGAAACGCATGTTCGAGCTGCGCATGATTCTCAGCCATTTCATCCAAGCCGAGATCAAAACGCATCATTCCCATCACAAGAGATTCCTGATTATATTTTTCCGGTTTGTTTCCAAACCTGCAGATACATATTAACTTACTGATAAACCGTCAGTGTAATCGGACCGTACTGTATGTTCAAGAAGGGAGACTGGCGATACGATACCCCTAATGCCTTTTCAGGCCCTGGATTGGAAGGTTGAATTCATATTACTAACGGTAAAAGTTTGCGAACGGCTCGCAAATTTTAGAAAAATATCAGTTTGGTTACGGCTATCAGAATGAACCAGCCGTGCTGGGTAGTCCGTGCCCCGTTGTCGCGCGAGCTTGTTGTGCCAGCCCCAATATTTAGATTTGAATACGCAGTAATCATATCAGGTCATAGCCTGAATAAGATGCTCACAGAGAAAAAAATCAGGAAGAATCAGTATGTCTGCGGTTTTAGAAACATCGATTCCGGGAATTCCCAAACGACAGGGGAAAGTGCGGGATGTCTACGATTTTGGCAATTCATTATTAATCGTCGCAACTGATCGCATCAGCGCATTCGATTGGATATTACCAACCGGTATTCCCGAAAAAGGGCGTATTCTGACTCAATTAAGCCTTTTCTGGTTCGAACGTATCGACTGCGCTCACCATCTGCTTTCAACTGATCCGACAGATCTGGATTTACCCGCAGAAACCGATGTCAAACCACTTCTCGGTCGCAGCATGGTGGTCAAAAAGACAAAGGTTCTTCCGGTTGAATGTGTCGTGCGAGGCTACCTGTCCGGGTCCGGCTGGAAAGATTATCAGGAAACAGGCGTTGTTTCGGGGATCAAACTGCCGCCGGGGTTGCAGGAAAGCGAACAAC
>WFOZ01000020.1 GCA_015487825.1 Planctomycetaceae bacterium | reverse complement strand
TCCCTGTTTGGTTCCGGCTACGCCGGGTTAGGTAAAGAGAACGCATCATATGAATCACTCATATAGTTTTTTAAGTATCGTTATTGTGGCGTTTTTTGTTGTTACTGCCTCAGGGTGCAGTGAACCCCAAACGCCGTCGGATTCAACAACCGGAAAAACCACATCGCAAAACAATGAATATCAGTTCAATTCCATTGAACAGTCTGTACGCAGGTCGCAAAATGGTGAAGTACTGGAACCTGTTATCGATCTTGTTACTCCTCCCGGTTGGTCGAAATCTGAGTTACGAGCACTTCCAACAGACGACCACGGATTCACGGTTGCTTTTGAGCATGAATCAGGACTTTGTGTTACTCTTTATCAGTACACTCGTGGCCAAAGTTCAATTCCAGATGATGTCGATTCAGCGTCCGTCAGGGAAGAATTGCAACTCGCAAAAAATGGCATTGAACAGGCTGTTGAATTCGGCTTCTGGCAGGCTGCCAAAGAGAACGCTAGTGGAACGATCATGCTGGGGGACTCTCAGCAGAAGGCATTGTGGTCGCAATACAACTTGACTGTGGACGGCACAACCGTCGCCTCGGATATTTATGTGTGGACCTGTTCTAATGCGTTCCTTAAGTTACGCTGCTCAAGTCGATCAGAAGATGTAACATCAAACCAAACTGTACTCAAGCCGTTGCTTACGTCACTTGGTTCATCAGTCACTCTTAAGGAATGATATGAGACGTGCAGCCTGCTTTTATCATGTAACATTACTCTGTATTACTAACGGTAAAAGTTTGCGAACGGCTTGCAAACTTTAGAAAGATATCAGCTTGGTTACGGCTATCTGAATGAACCAGCCGTGCTGGGAAATAAGTTGTGGGCACAACTTATCGACTCTGTTGAGGCTTAGTATTATAAGATAAAAGAGACAAGGCATGGATAATATATCGTTTGATCTGGTTGACTGGAGTCCTGTTAGCCAAAGGGAGGAGGGGTTGGTTAAAGAGCTACAGCTTGAGCTTGGAAAAGAACATGCATTATACGGCATTCCGGTTCGGGCTGTTGCCAGAGCGAATTACAATGATGATGTTCTGTTTGAATTGAATTCTCCGGGAGTGGAATTTCGTTACGTACTCGTACATCTCACGTGGCGAGGTGTCGAAGAGCCGCCCGGGTGGCCTTCGACTTCGTTTTATAGAGAACTCAATTCATGGCTATCAGAGCTGCAATGTCCTGACGAATTTGTAAGTTCGGATATAATCCCTAAAGAATACGCAGGACAATCGAGTCTCTTCTGGATTTTGCTTGTGGTTCTGATTGGCTTGCTTTGTGTCGTTGCTCTTTTAGATTTTTGAGCTGCTTATTGACAATAGCAGATGAAGCTTATCGGGGTACTGGCTCGTGTATTTCTTCTGTGGTACCAGCCTGTGATTCGATTGGTCTGCAAATTGTTTGAGTTTGTTCTTCGATCTGGCTAATATTGACTTCGACAGTATATCTTTCTCGCCTTTTATTTTCGTTCGGGAGTTGCTTTGTGCGTTATTCCGTATGTTTTACTGGAATTGTTTTTGCTTTGATTTGCTTTGGTTGCCAACAACAATCGGGAAGTGAATCTTCTTCGGAAAACCCTCAATCAGAATCGACTGCTACAGAGCAGAAGGCTAATGATAAAACGACTCCTGAGACAACTCCCTCGCCCACGCAAGAGCAAGGTAGTGGCATGATGATGAGAGGTGGAGGCCCCGGTGCCATGCGCGGGATGAGGGGAGACATGATGACGTTGCATGCGTTGTTTGACGGGCGTGACAAAATCAAACGAACAATCAAAAACCTGCCAAACGGAGCAGAGACGTTAACGGAATCTGACGATGCAGAAATTGCGAGCCTGCTCCAAAAGCATGTCCCGGAGATGGAAGGGCGTGTGCTGAGTAATGATCCATTACCGCCTATGAGGTTTCACCCGCTCTTTCAGGAGCTGATTAAAAAAGCTGAAAAAGTCGATTTTAATTATGAAGAAACGAAGCACGGCATTAAGGTTGTTTATACATCCGAGGATCCGTATGTCGTTTTGCTCATTCAGGAACACGCGAAATTAGTCAGCCGCTTTATTAAAAATGGTATGCAGGAGATTCATAAGCCTTATAAAATTCCAGAAATGAATGATAAAGAAAAATCGAAATAGTCCCGTCGATCAGACTCCCGCCTGACAAAAAGGTGAGCATGATTGATTGAATCGGCTCATCAAGTTGTTAACGAATCTGGTGCTAACAAAAACGTTCAGGCATCAACTCCATGATCAACCTCAGTCGAGAGCCTGAAGTACGCGAGTAACGCTTGTAATAAAGGTAGCGTTGGAGGAATTAGGCACAATTGTACTACGGTACCCCGTTTAGAAACGCGGACTCGCATTTCATCATCGAGTCGAGACGAAGTGGACTTGACATGCGTCCTGTGCCTGTGGTAACTATTTCAAATAGATGAAGAGTTACTGCCAGATTCTTCTTTACCCACTCTTTTTATGAGGTTGCTTCCATGAATCGCATTTTTCCGCTTTGCCTGTTTGCGAGTGTCATTGTACTCTTTGCCGAAAATTGTGGAGTAGCTGAAATACTACCTAACCCCTATGTACCAGATAAAGCTCTCGGTTCGATCATTGTTCAATTCAAAGGCACTCTCTTTATTACTTCGGAATTTCAGCCTGGTGCTCGGCCGCAGGATGATGATGCAAGCAAACTCGTTGGTGCGTACGTTTCAGTGGACGGAACGGTGCTTGCACTTGATTGGAGTAAGTCTAAAGCGATACACGACGAACTATTTTGGTGGCGAAATCCCCGGCATGGAGATTTTAGGCAAGTTCAAGCGGAAGTCACTGGCAAGATGATTTTCAAGCCCTTGAAAGAGATTGGTGGCATGAGACCTGTTCAAGCAGGTGTTTCCAGCGATACGCCAGTACCTGTTGTCATTGTCGAATCTCTCAAGGTTCAACTTGTCGGCTCAGATGGAAAGCCGCAAGGCAAGCAGTTTGATCGACTACCTGCTATTGCTTACTGAACAGTATTATGACAGACATGCTCGACACGCGAACTCGCAAAATTTTTTGCGAAATGAGGCCGCCTCCCGACACTAAGCATTACCATCAAGCTAATGAAAATTTTCCTCGTTCCCAAGGTCCACCTTGGGATCGCAAGGGAATGAAGCTCCTGCTTCACGCCGGAACTAATAATCATCTAAAACGAACGAAAGTACGTGGGAAGGAGGACCTTCCCAGCCGTGCGTTCCCAAGCAGGAGCTTGGGAACGAGTTGAACCTGGCGCTGTCCAGCTAAGCTTTACTGATGCTGTAGAATGGTTTGTTATCGATAATCTGACTGGTGTTGTCCAGGTGGAAGGGGCGAGCGGTGTGTACTACGTGATGACTGAGGAAGCGATGCGCATTCGGCAATATGTACTTGAAGGACTTGAGCAAGCCGGTTGGAGTGATATTTTCCTTTGGGATATGGAGGGAATCATTAATAAAGCAAGTCGCATCAAAGAACAGCATTCCTCCTGATGGCACGAATAGAAAAAACAAGCCGGGCTGAATCTGATGCCATTGGTATCTGGCTCTACAT
>WFOZ01000019.1 GCA_015487825.1 Planctomycetaceae bacterium | reverse complement strand
CCGGGGAATGAGCTTTCTGGATCTGATCCAAGAAGGGAACACCGGTTTGATGCGGGCAGTTGATAAGTACGAATACCGTCGCGGCTACAAGTTTTCAACTTACGCCACCTGGTGGATTCGACAGGCAATCACACGAGCGATTGCTGATCAGGCAAGAACGATTCGTATTCCTGTGCATATGATTGAAACGATGTCTCGACTGAGAAAAGTCGGCAAAGATCTCGTGCAGAAACTTGGACGGGAACCATCTATCGAAGAAATGGCTGAAGCAGCAGAAGTCTCTCTGGAAGAGGCACAACGAGTGCTGAAAATTTCACGCCAGCCGATCAGCCTGGATCGTCCGATCGGCGAAGGCGAAGACAGCTACTTCGGCGATTTTATCGAAGACAAATCTTCCGACAGCCCGGTCAGCACCGCGACATCGGAAATGCTCAAAGATAAAATCGATCATGTTCTGCGAACGCTCACTTACCGAGAGCGAGAAATTATCAAACTGCGTTACGGCCTCGGCGATGGCTACACCTACACGCTGGAAGAAGTCGGTCGCATCTTCAAAGTAACACGCGAACGCGTACGGCAGATCGAGGCGAAAGCAGTAAGAAAACTGCAACACCCGGTCCGCAGCCACCAACTCAAAGGATTCTTAGAATCCCTGATGGCAGCCGGCGCGTTACAGAATTGATCGTGGCTATTCGGTGAATCGCTACTTCCGCGTAGGGTCCGCTATTGCGGACCACCGCATGAAAGTGGAAATATCGAATGCAGATGAGGCACAGGATGCTCGCCCCATCTGCATTCGATTTCATTTGATTATCCAGTAACGATGGAAACAAGATGGCGCACCATCTTGTCGTTACACGACCCAACCGCAAACCGCGGATGAGCTACCCGATGCGACACTATTTCTCCAGTACCAAGATAGCGTAAACGTGCAGTCGCGGCAGCGTGAGCACAACGGAATCCCCTTGTTTCTTAAAGCGCAGTGGTTTGTCGGTGCCATCATCCGGCGAGAGCCATCGAGCCGTTCGGGCAGAAGCACAAACCCGAATCGAGATGTTGCGAGCTTCTTCGACCTGATCCGTTTTCTGATCGTAGTCATAGTTTACCAGGTGCAAAATCGTGCGAGAACCGGTCTGCCAGCATTGAATGCCGACAGTCCAAGGTGCGTTGGTTTGAAAAAGGGAATCAGCAGGTTCGACCAAACTCTTGACATCCTCTCGCGTGGCCGCCTTCTGTGTTTGGAGATAGGGCGTGAAGGAACGAAGGTTCCTGGGGGCTGAGTTCTGATCGGCAGTCTGCTGCCAGTAGCCCGTAAATTTATTGGCCTGCTTTGACTGATGGAAATCAGTAAATTCGGTGGAGGATACGACGAGACCGCCAGCTTGTCGATATCGGGCCAGTTCCCGGATTGCAGCCTCAGGTAGTGGCGTCTTGGCTAGTGGTACGAATACAACTTTGTACTTCGCAAGTGCCTCGGCTGTCGGCACAGTCGTGTCCCAAGTTCCGTCGCCGATCAGGATGGCATCGAACTGGTTGTGCGTTTCATACAACAGCTTGCAAATGGCTTGAAACTCTTTGTCTACCGCCTCGGTCATGTGATACAACACAGCAACGCCAGCAAGCGAGGTTGTATTGGTGTAAATGTCGGGATGCTTTTGAAAAAAGGTATAGTAGGGTTGCAGTTCACGCAAAGGAAGATCAAGGATTCGCAAGCCGTTATCGCCATCAATTTGGACACCGCCATGCTCACGAGGAAGGTATGTGAACAAATTACCCGAAGCATACGCCTCGGCGACCCAGATTTTGCGCAGCGTTGCAACAGATTGCAGAGTGATTAATTGCCGAATCGTATCCACGTTGGCTGGCTGTAGTACACCGCGTTTGCCTGCCATGCGGGTTTTCTTGTGCAGCGAGATTGAAGATGCTTTGGGTGGATAACCGCCATAGACCTGAAAGTAAGCAACTTCAACCAAGAAGTAGTCGAGGCGATTGCGCACAGAAAAGGCCATCCATGGTATGCTGGAGACGTTAGCAGTCAGGTAAAACGGACGATGACTGTGGTCGTCTGCGTAGCGACGTATCGTCTTCCAGAAAATCGACACCTGCTCAAGTAATCGATCGCGGCGGTAGTGCTTCAGTTGCCAACCAAGCGGGTACTTCCAATCGGGCAGCGACGGGTCTGTCTGTCTGTCTCGGAGGAATTGTCCGTAGTCGAAGGTCTCGATATCAACATCACCCAGTATGCGTTTCACCGTCAAATCGTCCTTGTGTTGCCGCAGGTACTGGCGGTACAAGGGGATGCACGCGTCGCAGAAACACAAGTGATTGCTAGCGGACCAGTCGTCCAACACAAAACCATCCATCTCCAAATCGACGCATCGCTTAGCTGTCTCGACAAATGCAGCGTACATTTTTGGCCTGAACCAGCACTTGTAGATCTTCGCCTTGCTGTCGTGCCGGTGACGCAGCGAACCATCGAAATGAATGATGGCTTCACTGTTCATTGTTCGGTGGTAAAATCCACCTCCGTTGATACTACCGATATATTTGGCGCCCCTCGCATGTACTCGAGAGATCAAATGCGGTAAGCGCCTGGCCTTGTCAGTGCCCAGATCACCTGGATAAATAGCGGTGCCCCATTGTATGCCATCGATTCGTAACGGAGCAATCTTTTTCAGATAGCGAGGCTGAAACATTTCCAAACTGGAAATCACGCCGGTGGCTGGTGGCCAAACTGGACGTTCGTGTTTTTGCTGAGCAACGACCGTTGCCGATTGAACAACAAGAAGAAAAACCAGCAAGTAGCATCTAGAAATATACCTAGTTCTCACAAGGACTCCCAGCAAATAGATATTTGGATTGTAACTATTGAGTAATGTTTGGTTATTGCAGAAATTCAGAGTGTTTGCGGTGGTCCGCGGGTGGCCCAGGGTAAAGAAAAAAGTTCCGCCAGAAATGTCAGCACGTCGAAAATCAGACCTTCCATCATCTTAACAACTGCAATTGGTTTGTACAGCAGCCCCTACGTCTCTACCCGCTTTTGTCAATTCCCTTTGGATTGTCGGTGGGCGCGGCTCTCTCCGCGTCGAAGGCGTCGTAAATCCGCGTCAGTACATCGTGCTTGACATGCCCCTGGCGTTCGTAGGCGTGAGCAACATGCAACGCCAGATCAGAAAGCATGAGTCCCCACGCAGTCGGGTCCTTCCACATTCGTGATGATAGCACTACTTCCTGATGGGAATCTACAAGCCAAATGCGTGCCAATTCCAAGGCTTTTTCGGCTTTTGCAACGCTGGCTGGCACGGATAGTTCGTTTTCCATAGTCATAGTCGCCTGTGGCTTATCATCAGCTCGAAAAAGTTGGGATACGCATTCGCTATCCCAACCTACATTTCACTGTGGTAGTATGAAGTTCCCCAAAGTTTGTGAGCCCCGTCATATAAACTGCATACGTTGTCGGCAAGAAGCATTTTGATATCAGGCTGCGTGATCGACCGGGGTTATCGGCTGGGAACTTTCTGGAACTTCGGTAGATTGGTGCCAGTTTTCGACCAGTTCCCAGGGAGATTTTGCGACTTCGGGAATGGGCCAGTCTTTCCATGACAAACTGGCATTACCCGGGATGAGTGAGGGTTTAAGATTTAATTCGCTGGAAATCTTTTGCTCAATCATCTCGGCTGCCCGTGGAGCAAATGCGAGTTTGGTTGGCCAGCAGGTGAGCAGGTTTTTGTGCATGAGGACTTGTGGTGAATCGGGTCGCATCCCCAGTCTGCTTTGTTTTTCTGCCCGATCCACCTGATAGGTTGCAAATTTAAGAGAGTCCATTTTCAGTTCAGGCAAAATGGCTCGCAATTCATTTTCTGCATGTTGGACCAGTTGTTCGGGACTCATCGAAACACCCAACTCTGCAATTTGCCCACCCAGTTGCCAGACGACATCGCCGGTAGTGGTTACTTCGGAAGTGATTGTCATTCTTGTTTTTGCACCATCTACACAGTGGCCCTGGAACATGGGAAGGTTGCCTCGGACCAAAACCATTTGCAGCGGCCTGCGTTGCATCGGCTGTTTTTGCCCGGCTGCTTCATTCAACTGCCCGTTGCCAACTCCTGCTGTCATTACAACACAACCGGGGATAAAATGAAGTTCTTCTTCGCGGTATCGAATATTGACTGAGTTGATCGTTCCCTGAAACGAGCGGGAGAATTCGATTCCCTGCTCCTGATTGCACATAAGTAAAGCATCCTGGTTTCGTTCTTTGAGACATTGAAGCACCGAAGAAGGAGAAACGACCTGTTCATTGAGCCGATAAACAGCCCCGCGAGACTGCTGTAATAATTCGGGCCGTTGTGAAGCAGAGATCGATTCCGGTTTGACGCGAAGCTGGATCGATGCCCCCCACATCCCGGCCTGCGAAGCCAGAGAGTCGGTTTGCCAGAGATAACAACAATGGGAACGCACGATCGCGGTGGAGAGATTCGGTTCCCGCTGCCCGCTTAAACATTCACGCCAAATGGTCGGCATTTCGCGAATTTCATTGGCAGAAGCAGTCAACACGCCCCGCAAAGAGTATTTCAGTCCGCCGTGAATAATCCCCTGTGAGGTGATCGTCTGACCGTATCCCAAAGATCGATTTTCTACGAGCACGGCCCGATACCCGGCCCGCCGAAGCTGATCCAGCGTCCATAAACCAGCGATCCCACCACCAATAATCAGAACATCGATATCCATCTCGGCCCCGCTTCCCTGCTAACGGCTTGATCACAACAGAAAGTAATTTTCAATTCCCGCCTATCATAGCAGTTCAGGGCGAATTCGATCCAGATGAATTTTGAGAGTTACGGCATCGTTCTCATTTCTGAAGAGAGGCCGCCTGCTGCGGGGATGTAGCCATCGGTAACGTAGTCCATGACCATACGGTCGGCATTGAATCGCCAGCCGAGAGTTTGCACGGAGCGTTTCATACGGGCGATCCAGTTCATTGGCAGATCGTCGCTGTCTCGCTCGTAGTAAAGCGAAATGATTTCGTTTTCGAGTACGTCCATCAAACTCTGAGCGTCCCGTTCATCCTGAATTTCAGAATTGACGTGGATGTTCCCATCGCCGATGGCGAATCCGTTGGAGCCATCGTACGCTTCGGCCCACCAGCCATCAAGAACTGAAAAATTCAAACCGCCATTGAGAACCACTTTCTGACCACTGGTTCCTGAAGCTTCCAGCGGACGTCTTGGATTATTGAGCCAGACATCAACTCCCTGTACCAGATATCTGGTGAAGTTGATGTCGTAATCTTCCAGGAAAACAATCTTTCCCTTGAACTGCGCGGTGTGAGAAAGCTGAATGATTCGCTGCAAAATAGCTTTACCGTTATCATCAGCCGGGTGAGATTTTCCACAGAAGATAAACTGAACCGGGCGATCAGTACTGCTTGCCAACTCGGCAAGACGATCGGCATCACGCAGGATTAAATCGGCCCGTTTGTACGGTGCGAATCGTCTGGCAAAACCGATGGTCAAGGCCTGCGGATCCATAATATCGGAAAGCTCAGCCAGTTCGCTGTCTGTTGCTTTATGTCGGGCAGCCTGTTTCATTAAACGGCTGCGAGTATAAACAATCAAACGCGCTTTAAGGGCCTGATGCGTTTCCCATAATTCTCCCGGAGTAACTCTTTCAAACCCGGCCCAGGATTCAGGATCTCCCGTTCTCAGGTGCCAATCGGGAGCCAGAACGCGGTCATACAGAACACGCATTTGAGTTGCGAGCCAGGAATTCACATGCACGCCGTTGGTAATATGACCAATCGGAACTTCTTCTTCGCTTCGCCAGGGCCATAAACAAGCCCACATTTTGCGGGAAACGACACCGTGCAAATTGGAAACCGCATTTGCTCTGCGAGATGTTTTGAACGCCAGAACGGTCATGCAGAAAGTTTCGTGATCGTTCTGTGGATCGACCCGTCCCATTCCCATGATCCCCTGATGATTCAGCCCCAGCGAATCAGCCATCGGGCCGAGGTGTTCATCGATCATGCCTGAATCGAACCGGTCGTGACCGGCAGGAACCGGGGTATGTGTAGTGAAAGTGTTTGCCGCTGCGGTTTCGCGAAGAGCATCGTCAAAAGTCATGCCATCTTCGTGCATTCTGTTATTGATTACCTCTAAAGGCGCAAAAGCGGAATGGCCTTCGTTCATGTGGATAACACGTGGATTGATGCCGAGTGCTTTGAGCGCACGGACCCCGCCGATGCCCAGCAGCATTTCCTGTCGGATGCGAGTCCGCTGGTCTCCCCCGTAAAGCCGGGCAGTTAACTGCCGTTGTTCTTCGGTGTTTTCGGGAATGTTGGCATCAAGCAGAAAGAGTTTGATTCGTCCTACCTGAATTTTGATAATG
>WFOZ01000018.1 GCA_015487825.1 Planctomycetaceae bacterium | reverse complement strand
TGTTGTGCTTTAGGGCGGTGTTGTTGCGGTTGTGACTCAAGCTGAGTCATTACCGGAGCCTGTTGACCGTTTTGTTCATAAAGCTCCTGCAATTCCTGCATGACCGATTTAGGACTTCCAGAATCGACCGTTTCAGCAGGCTGTGTCAGCAAATCCAATTCCGGTCTTGGATTCAGCTTCGGTTGCGATTTTGGTTGTGATGCCTGCCCCTCTTTAGGGATCGGATAGGATTTCACTTTTTTCTTTTTCGAGCTGCTTCTTTTCTTTAGCCACGGTTTGCGAAATTTCGGACCGACTCCAGCAGAGACTTCCGAATTTGTATCCGTCCCGTTGCCAGAAGGTAGCGGGATGATTAAAGAAGCAATCAGGCAACAAACGGCCCCACCAAGTAACAGTTTTCTTATTCCAGACATGATCTGTTCCTTACACTCCTGGCAATGCCAGAAAATCTCTTTTCAAGATATTGACAGGCAAGTTCAATTTGTCACTGGTGACATTGTCTATAATCGGGACAATTAATCCGTATAACCAGAAACACCGTCATTCTGAGTCATTCATCGTCCTTCAATCACAGCAAGGATCAATTCGATCTCAAGCGTATTAACCAATCCAACCGTTTAGATCGGCAACAGCCATAGAACTGGCAAAACCTGAAAACTCCGCCTATCTTTCCCAGTTGCCCATTTTGGGTTATGATGCTTCCTGCTCTTGCGATCTCTTGACAAGTTTGCCAGATTGGAATGAGTGGATTGTTAATCAAAACTGCACCCGCTTTGTAAAACAGGATTTATTGTGCAATATACAGGATCAAAAATGATGAAAATTGCTTGCCGTCTCGCAACATGCGGCTTCTTTGTACTGTCTGGAATGATCGCTTCAACGACCTCACCAGCCCTCTATGCGGCACAGAAAGCCTCGGCTACCAAACTGATTGATTGGAATAACACAGAGAATCAGATCTGGCTGGGAAGAGAACTCTGGGCGAATCCGATGGAAGATTGGAACGTGAGAAACAAGCGTATCGAAAGCATCAATGGTGCGGGGAACCGTAACGTACACATTCTCACTCACACAATTTCCCACAAACCCGGCTCGTTCGAAACCGCGGTCAGCATTGGCAAAATCACCTCGCGGAATCCACTTGGCGCAGCCGGGTTTATCATAGGTATTCAGGATGAAATTGATGATTATCGCGCCCGTTGCTTGAAAGGGAAAGGAATTGAGTGTGGTTTACAGGCGAATGGCGTTCTCTTCCTGGGCTCAAAACGTGAACAGTTAAAAAACCCGTGGGAACAACGATTCGGTGTTCGACTGGTCTTGAAAGGGACAGCGACACAGACTCAAGGGACACTAACTTTACAGGCGCTTGATGCCGGTACTAAAAAGCCTCTCGGTCCCCCACTAAAATTGACTATTCCTGCAAAACAGTTGTACGGAAATATCGCGCTGCTTCAAAATCCATTTCGAACACTCCAGAAAAAACGCTTTGGTGCAAGGTTCTGGTTTGATGACTGGGCGATTTCAGGAGATAAAATTACTGCTGACCCTTCCCATGCGTTTGGTCCTATTCTCTGGGCAATGCACACGTTAAGTGATTCACGCGGGATGGATGGACATGTTCTGAAATTAACCGCTCAACTTCCGCCAATGGCCAATCTTCAAAAACATCACCTTGATCTCTATTTGAAAGAGGGAGCAGAATGGAAGCGATACAAGAACCGCTTAAAGGTTGATCTGATATCCTCTACCGCAACAATAAGAATTCCACACTGGAACTCGAAAAAAGATATTCCATACCGATTACAGTTAACCTCTTTTTATACTTCACCACCTCAATTTCTTGACGAATACAAAGGGACAATCCGCAAAGACCCTGTCGATCATGATTTAGTCGTCGCAGGATTTACCGGGAACACTGATTACGGTTTCCCGAATTTGGAAATTGCCAACACGGTTACCCATCAAAATCCCGATCTGCTTTTCTTTTCCGGAGATCAGCTTTACGAAAACGTGGGCGGTTACGGCATTATCCGAAAACCTGTTGACCGTGCGATTTTGAATTACCTGCGAAAGTGGTATCTGTTCGGTTGGGCGTTTCGCGATTTAATGCGTGATCGCCCGACGATATGCTTGCCGGACGATCACGATGTGTATCAGGGAAACATCTGGGGCAATGGAGGCAATCCGGTCGCAACCGTTGCTGATCACAACAAAGGGGGCTACGTGATGCACCCTCTTTTTGTAAACGTCGTGCATCAAACGCAATGTTCACATCATCCCGATTTTTATGATCCAACGCCAATCAAACAGAATATCTCCGTCTTTTATGGCGACATGGTTTACGGTCGCGTCAGTTTTGCCATCATCGCAGACCGCATGTTCAAATCGGGACCGGCTCAAGTCGCAACCTGGCCCGGTCGCCCCGATCATCTGAAAGATCCGAATTACGATGTAAAAAAACTCGATAAACCAGGGCTGAAACTTCTCGGAGATCGCCAGTTAAAATTCCTGAATGAATGGGCAGCCGACTGGGATTCTGCAGACATGAAGTGCGTCCTCTCTGCAACGATTTTCTGTAATCTGGCCAACTATCATGGTGGCGAAAAAATGTTTCTTGTCGGCGATCTTGATTCAAACGGCTGGCCGCAAACCGGTCGTAACAAAGCCGTGCGAGCGATGCGCAAAGGGTTCGCGTTTAATTTTGCAGGAGACCAGCATCTCTCTTCAATTGTGCATCACGGGATTGATTCGCCCGGCGATGCCGGCTTTTCGTTCTGCGTTCCCTCAATCGCAGCAGGCTATCCACGTTCCTGGCTTCCCGATATGGAAGGAAAGCCGGTCATCAATCGTCTTGATCCAACCCTCCCCAACACGGGAGATTATACTGATGCTTTCGGGCATCCGATTTCTGTTTTTGCGATTGGAAACCCCGCATTAAAAAACCGGCCGGGACGCATCAACACGCTGCACGATAAAGCCTCCGGACATGGCATTGTCCGATTCCATAAACAGACGGGCGATATCAGCATCGAATGTTATCGGTTGCAAGTCGACCCGGAAAATCTGAAACCGAGTGACCAATTCCCCGGCTGGCCTAAACGGATTTCACAGCTCGACAACTACGGTCGCAATGCCTGGGGATATTTGCCAACGGTGAAAATCAAAAACAGAGAAAATCCAGTCATTCAAATTACGAATGAACAAACAGGCGAGATCGAATACACAATCCGTATTCGTGGAAACAGTTGGCAACCGAAAGTGTTTGGACCGGGAAAATACAAAATCAAAGTCGGTTCCCCCGAACAGAATTCCTGGATTCAAATAAAAAATGTGGAAGCCTACGTCAACAATAATAAAAGTATTACCGTGACGCTGC
>WFOZ01000017.1 GCA_015487825.1 Planctomycetaceae bacterium | reverse complement strand
CAGTTGCGAATGAAAATATTGAAGGCGTAGCTGCTGCCGACATGAATAACGAAAATATTGCGGCTTATGCAGAGGTTATTCGTCAGGTTGCGAATGAGCAGAAGGTTGGATTTGTCGATCTGTTTACAGAGACGAAATCAGCCGCTGCAACTCCCAGTGATGACATCACGATCAATGGAATTCATTTGAATGAAAAGGGATACAATGTTTTCGCCAAAACAATGTACCAGGGTTTGTTTGGCGAAGAAGCTCCTGAAGTTAACGAAGCGATGCGGCAAACGGTTATCGATAAAAACAGGCAATTTTTCAGGCGTTACCGTCCTGCCAACACCTATTATTATACAGGAAGCCGAAACAAGGATTATGGCTACCTCGATTTTCTGCCGGCAATGAAGAATTTCGAGATAATGACAGCCAACCGCGACCAGCGAATCTGGGATTTGGCACAAGGAAAAAAGGTGTCATCGAAAGTGGACGACTCCAACGTTCCGCCTCTTCCCCAGACAAAACAGAGCCGTGGTGCCAACCGCTGGATGTCGGCTGCTGATGAACTTAAAGCGTTTAAGATTGATCCACGTTTTGAAGTCAATCTGTTTGCCGGTGAGGAGGAATTTCCTGATATCGCTGCCCCGATCCAAATGCGATGGGATAGCCAGGGGCGATTATGGGTTGCCTGTTCAACGACTTACCCCCATGTTTATCCCGGCAACGAACCGAACGATAAGCTTGTCATTCTGGAAGATACCGATGGCGATGGGAAAGCGGATAAATCGACTCTCTTTGCAGACGATTTGAATATTCCGCTGTCGTTCGAATTTGGTGATGGTGGCGTTTATGTTTCGGACATGCCTCACTTAACATTCATTAAGGATACCGATGGCGATGGCCGCGCCGATTACCGTCGTCACGTTTTGACCGGCTTTGGAACCGAAGATTCTCATCACGCTTTACACGATTTCACCTGGACTCCTGATGGAGACCTCATTTTTCGAGAGTCGCTGTTTCATCATTCGCAAGTTGAAACGCCTTACGGTCCTGTCAGGCAACAAAACAGTGGGTGGTTTCGTTATCAGCCGCGCGATCATCGGTTAATCAGTTTTGGAACCTATTCAAGCACAAATCCCTGGGGTGTTACTTATGACGACTGGGGGCAACACATGGCAAGCCATCCCGTATTTGCCTCTGCTTTTCATTCACTCGATCCCGTTTATCCCATTCAACATTCAAGACCAAAAGGCCTTCAGGCGTACTCTGGTGTTTGTGGACAGGAGTTTGTTGACTTCCCCACATTTCCGCAAAGCATGCAGGGGCAGTTTATTAAGGTTCGATACAAGCCGACAAATCGAGTAGAAATTTTGAAGTGGGTGGAAGGAGATTTTGGATACAACGAAGAATATGTTGGCGATCTATTATTCTCATCAAATCTCAGTTTTATCCCTGTTGATTTACGTTATGGGCCGCGCGGCGCGATGTATATTTGCGACTGGTACAACCCGGTAAAAGGGCACATGCAATATTCGTTACGCGATGAACGACGTGATCGACATTCCGGACGTATTTGGCGAATTACAACCAAAGGGCATCCATTACTGCAACCACCAAAAATTGCAGGAGCAACGATTTCAGAATTGCTCGAACTGCTGAAACGGCGAGAGTATCGTTATCGATATTGGGCGAAACGTGAACTACGTAAAGCGGATGCAGATGAAGTAAAGACTGCACTCGATACCTGGGTACAGAATTTGAATGCAGATGAACCTCGCTTTCGGCATCATCAAACCGAAGGACTTTGGACGTATCGTCTGATTGGCAAAGTGAATACCGATTTGCTGCGAGAATTACTCGCTTGCGAAGAACATCACGCCCGTGCCGCAGCAACGCGGCAATTACGATACTGGCACACAAAATTACCCAATGCAGATAAACTGCTGCGAAAAGCAGTGAACGATGCAAACGGTCTGGTCCGTATGGAGGCAGTTATTGCTGCCAGCTATTTTGCCTCCAAGCCTGCTTTTGAAGCGGTGATGGATGTATTCAAACATCCGATGGGAGGGCATTTATCTTATGCGGTTAACTGCACGTTGAATTCCCACACATTAAAACCGTATTGGAAAGAGAGCCAATCTTATCATGTCGCAGAAATGCTGAAGAAAAATAAACCGCTTGATGAATTCAAAGAACCTG
>WFOZ01000016.1 GCA_015487825.1 Planctomycetaceae bacterium | reverse complement strand
GCCAGCACTGCAATAATGCTCCGTGTGAGACGGTTTGTCCGGTTCTGGCGACAACTCACAGTAGCGAAGGACTTAACGAACAGGTTTACAACAGGTGCGTGGGCACTCGTTACTGTGCGAACAACTGCCCATATAAAGTGAGACGATTCAACTGGTTCGAGTATTCGCATGAAGACTCTCTGGTAAACCTGGCACTCAATCCGGATGTGACAGTACGATCTCGAGGCGTGATGGAAAAATGTTCGATGTGTGTTCAGCGCATTGAAGAGGGGAAAATAGATGCCAAACGCCGGGGAGTTGAACTGGCTGATGGCGATATTCAAACCGCTTGCCAGCAATCATGTCCTGCCAAAGCAATCACGTTCGGTGATACCAACGATTCGAAAAGCGAAATTCATGCGACTGTGGATAACCCCCGAAAGTATGGCGTTCTGGAGGAATTCAATTTTCGACAGGGCGTTTCCTATCTTCGCATTGTCAGAAATCGTGAAGAGGACGATAGCGGACACGGTGATCATGGCAAACACGAACATACTGAAGTAGCGCCACTAAATTCAAATAACCATGTAAATCTGGACGAACAACGTACCAGTGACACAGGAGGGAAACATGTCTGAGACTTCTCCCCTACGGCCAGCACTGGTTTCAGGTGATAAATCACTCGGAGATATTACGAATGATATTTCCGCACCAATGGCTGGCACACCATCCCCTTTCTGGTGGATTGCATTCTTGATTTCGTTCTCGGCTCTCGTAATGGGAGTGCTGGCGGTTACTTATCAGATTGCAACCGGGATCGGGACCTGGGGTCTTAATAAAACCGTTGGCTGGGCTTTTGATATTACGAACTTTGTATTCTGGGTCGGTATTGGACACGCCGGTACGTTGATTTCTGCGGTACTGTTTTTGTTTCGACAAAAATGGCGAACAGCGGTTAATCGCTCCGCAGAAGCGATGACACTGTTTGCAGTTATGTGTGCAGGAATATTCCCGCTGATTCACATGGGACGTCCCTGGTTGGCATTTTGGATGCTTCCCTATCCGAATGAACGTGGTTCGTTATGGGTCAACTTCAAGTCGCCGTTATTGTGGGATGTATTTGCGATTTCCACTTATCTGGCAATTTCCGCTGTTTTCTGGTACATCGGTTTAATTCCCGATTTGGCGACTATTCGTGATAAAGCAAAACCGGGATTGCGTAAAAATATCTTTTCGATTCTCTCGTTCGGCTGGGATGGTTCGGCCAGAACGTGGCATCGATACGAAACCGTTTACATGCTGCTGGCTGGATTGGCAACACCGCTGGTCTTCTCTGTCCATACGATTGTGAGTATGGATTTTGCAACTTCGATTGTCCCTGGTTGGCATACGACAATCTTTCCACCTTACTTTGTCGCCGGGGCTATTTTCAGCGGGTTGGCAATGGTGTTAACCCTGATGCTGATTGCCCGCAAGACAATGCGGCTGGAAGACTATATTACGTTAAAGCACGTTGATCGTATGTGTCTGTTAATGCTTTCGATGGGTTGTATTGTCGGCTTGGCATACGCAACAGAATTCTTCATTGCAGCATACAGTGGTAACCCTTATGAACAATTTGTCTTTATGAATCGAGCATTGGGGCCGATGAGCTGGGCTTATTGGACAATGGTAACGTGTAACGTTTTCATTCCGCAGGTATTGTGGTTCAAAGCGATACGAAATTCACTCCCCTGTGTGTTTGTAATCGTGATCTTTGTCAATATTGGGATGTGGTTTGAGCGTTTCGTAATCATCGTCACGAGTTTGCACCGCGACTTTCTGCCTTCGAGTTGGGCACACTACATTCCATCTACCATCGAAATTGCTACGCTCATTGGAAGTTTCGGATTGTTCTTTACCTGCTTTCTACTGTTTTGTCGTGTTGCTCCGGCTATTGCGATTGCAGAAGTTAAAGATGCTGCAAACGTTAAGAAACGCGAAATATTACTGGAAGCACGTAACGAGCCGCCACAAGTGGTCGACACAGATCCGGTTTCTGTCAATGTAGATCCTTCACTGGGGTGTTGAGTAAGTAGTTAATTATTATTTCATTTGGAATATAAACCAATGAGTAAACACGTTTTACTGGCCACATTCGAACATGCAGATGACCTGCTCGCTGCCACAACTGTGGTTCGCGGGAAGGGCCTGCGTATCGTCGATGCATTTACGCCTTATGCCGTTCACGGTTTAGACCGAGCCATGGGCTTGCGTTCATCCCGTCTCACATGGGTTTGTTTCATCTGCGGGATGATTGGTGTGAGTGGAATGCTCTGTTTCGAGCATTTGGTAGCCTCTGTCTGGTGGCCGATCAATGTCGGTGGTAAACCGTGGAATTCGCTGCCTTCAGATGTACCTGTTTCGTTTGAGGCAGCTGTTTTGCTTGCCGGTTTTGGCTCGGTGTTTGCATTGCTAGCAGTAAGTCGACTTTTTCCCGGTAAGAAAGCTCGCAAAATCCCGGCCCGCGTCACTGATGACCAATTTGTCCTGGTTATCGAGAAGACAGACGCCGCGTTTGATGCCACATCGCTGGAAAAAATGTTGATGTGCCATAATGCCGTTGATGTTGAAGAATACATCGAAAAGAATGGGGAGTTTCAATCGTGAATTTGACACGAATTAATATTGTTCTGGCTGTGTTGTTGGTGTTGACGTCATTTATGGCTGTCTCGATGAAGGTCGATCATACGCAGCCGAACATTGAATTTTTGCCTAATATGGTTCATTCCCCTGCCTACCATGCGTATGCAGCGAATCCTGTTTTTGCTAATGGTCGAACATTGCAGGCACCGGTCCCTGGTACAATCCCCCGTGGAGATCTGCCTTTGTACTACACCGCTTCAAAAGAAGACGCCGTGCGTGCAGGGTTGGAATTGAAAAATCCGTTTGCACTGGATGCTCCAATAAAAGTAGAAGAAACTCCGGCGCCGCAGGCTCAGTCCGGTTCGACCCCAAAGGCTGCAGTCAAAAAGTTAACAGAGCAGGAACTGGCAGAGGCAGCCCGCTTGAAAGCACTTGATGCGGCTCGTTTGAGGTTGGATTTATCGATAGAACGCGGGACAGAAATTTACAACACATTCTGTATTACCTGTCACGGACCGAGTGGAGCCGGTGATGGTCCAGTAACAAAACGGGGATTTCCACCACCGCCACCGCTGACAACCGGTAAGTCGACAGAAATGAAAGATGGTCAGCTATTCCATATTCTGACATACGGTCAGGGCAGTATGGCTCCCATGATTTCACAACTAACACGCAATCGACGTTGGGATGTGATAAATTATGTGCGCACAATGCAAAAAGGAGCCGCAAAAACTCAGCCACAGGCAGAAGCTAAACCTGATTCAAAAGGCGATAAGACAGCAGTTGACCCCAAAGCTAAAGCAGAAACAAAGCCAAAAGCAAAAGAGAGTGCTGAACCAGCACCTAAAACCGCACCCAAAACAGATTCCAAACCGGCTCCCAAAGCAGAGTCGAAAGCTAAGCCTAAAGTAGAGTCAAAAGTAAAAGCCGAATCGAAACCAAACACAAAGCCTGGGGATAAGCCTAAAGCTGTTCCCAAGACGACCCCACCAGAGACCAAAGAAGCTAAACCTGAAGCTTCAGGCAAAACGCCCAAAGCCGAGGAGAAAAAACCTTGAATTCCCGCAATATATCAATCCCTGATAGTGCCAGCCGCAAACTACTTACAGCTACCGTTGTTGGAGTGGTGATTTTGGCGGTGACGGCTGTTATCTCACCAGCTCGTGCATGGGCGAATTTGTTACTCGCCTCGTACTTTCTGATTACCCTCGGGCTTGGTGGTGCCTTGTTTATCGCATTAACAACCGTCTGTGGAGCAGGTTGGAATACAGCATTTCGACGAGTCCCGGAAGCAATGACGGGGATACTGCCTCTTGCCGGCTTGGCAATGCTTGCGACTATAGCCATCCGATTGCCTGAGTACGCCTGGCATGCTCATGGTGGACACGATCCGGGAACATTCTGGTTCAAACAGATGTGGTTACAACCTCAATCACTGATGATTCGTGCTGTTATTTATGTTTTTTTATGGATTGCATTCGCAAAACTTCTTGTCGGAAAATCCCGCCGGCAGGATGCGCTGGGGCAGACTGCCCAGAAGCCGATTAATCAGTTTACTTCTGTCCTGTTCATCTTCGTTTTCGGAATTACCATTACCCTTGCCGGTATCGACTGGCTGATGGCATTAGAACCGTTGTGGTTCAGTACGATGTGGGGGGTCTATCAGTTTGCAGGTCTGATGATGGGAATTCTGAGCAGCATCATTATTGCCTGCATCCTGTTACGCAGAATTGGAATACTGGAAGGCATTTTCCGGGACGATCATTTGCACGACCTCGGTAAATTACTGCTCGGCTTTGGTTGCTTCTGGATGTATATCTGGTTTTCCCAATACATGCTGATCTGGTACTCCAACATCCCGGAAGAAACTTCCTACTTTATTTTGAGGACACATGGAGCGTGGGGGCCTATCGTAGTGATAGCCATTTTATTGAACTGGGTAATCCCGTTCTTCACACTGTTACCTCGTCCCTGTAAGCGTAGCGAATCTGTGATGCTTAAAGTTGCAGTTGTTGCTCTGATTGGTCGCTGGATAGATCTTTACATCATGATCTTTCCTCCGGTTACTGGTGAAGTTCCCGTATTTGGCCTTCCGGAAATAGCTTCTGCACTTTGTGTTGCGGGGCTGGCGGGAATGTTGTTTATTAAAGCATTCAGCAAAGCCGGACCGGTTCCGACAAACGATCCCTACCTTCAGGAAAGTCTGCACTATCACTGTTGAGTGCCTGTTTGCAGGTCTCTCCTGATTTTAAGATATTTCAAGCCCTTATCTGGTGTCATCACCGGATATGGGCTTTTGCTTTTTGTTTTCAATAAAAAGTTTGCAGGGTGCGTCGAGACGCACCTTTGGGGATGCTTTTCCAATGACGATTGATTGCCATTCATCAATCTGGTGCGTTTCAACGCACCCTACTGCCTTATTT
>WFOZ01000015.1 GCA_015487825.1 Planctomycetaceae bacterium | reverse complement strand
CAGCCACCCATCACTGAATAGTTACAATTAATACAGGTATGTTTGGCTTTTGCCGAGCAGAGGAATGCGGTCACCATGAATTACCGGTTGGGAAATGTATCGAGTGCATCCTGCGATTCCTTCGGCTTTGATCGAAGCCTGATGAGCGCTTTGGGGCATGCGCAGGATGATCCTGAAAGATTTTTGCTGGGATGTATGAAGCTGGCTGAGCGGAGTTACAAAAAGGTCAACTTGTGGTTTGAGCGGGATTTTTCTTTTTTGAGCCCTAATGACCGTGAAGATGCGATGCACGATTTTTACCTGACATTGGCAAGAAGATTGATGACGCCGCGGCCTCAGGAAAATATTCAGGAATTCGGTCAGGATGAACAGTATGGCAAGCTGCGGTTTCGACGTTACCTGTATACGACAGCCAGGCATGCGGCCCTGGATTTTGCAAAAAAGCAAATAAGTATTCAGTCTTATGAAAAAACGCTCCATGAAGGAAAAATTGCAGACAGCGTACAGATTCTGATGACTGAAATTATGACAGAAGATACAGAATTGATGTTAAGTGACATAAAAAATCTCGCAAAAATTTCGGATCATGAATGGCGAATTTTTCTTGCTTCTTTCGAGGCAACGTCTATGGAAGTCGCCTCGAAACTGGGCGTTCCTTCTGCAGAGGCAGTTAATTCGGCGAATCACAGGGTTTATAACAAATTATCAAAAATACGCGGGCAAATTGTGGGAGCTTATGGTCATGTTGGCTCACTGATTCTGGAGGACTCGGAAAAAATTTGCAATTTATAAAAAGAATGCAGAGCTCTTTTGTCAAAATGTCTTCGAGAATAGACAACTCTCAATCATGCCGGGTTCTTTGAAACCTGATGAATTAAATTTGCCAGGGAACATTAATGTCCGATAAGGAAAAGTTTCTCAATCAGCTTCAGTCCAGGCTGAAGAAAAATATTGAGGAATGGAATAGTACCGATGCCAGCTCGAACTCCGTGCAACTTCCGTTGACACTGGGTGATTATGTTCTGATTTCAAAACTCGGGCAAGGTGGAATGGGAGTGGTTTACGGGGCGCTGCATGTGCGTCTCGATAAAAAAGTTGCCGTCAAAGTGCTTTCAGCAGATCGAATGAATAATGCCGAGGCGTTGGGACGATTTGCACGAGAAACCATGGCGATTGGCAAGCTGATGCACCCGAATATCATTCAGGCGCTGGATGCACGTGAAGAGAATGGAACGTACTTTCTCGTTCTGGAGTACGTGGATGGAGCCGATCTGGAGAAACTGGCAGAGTATGTGGCACAGTTTGAAGTTGCTGACATTTGTGAGATAATGCGGCAGGCAGCAGATGGATTGCAGCATGCTCACGAAAATGGGCTGGTTCATCGCGATATTAAGCCTTCCAATCTGTTTCTGGCGTTAAGTAAAGATTCAGAAAGACGGATAAAATCAGCAGTAGTAAAAATTCTTGATTTAGGACTGGCTCAAATCGTCGCTGATTCCGACAAGGGGAATTTAACGGGAACTCAGCAGATCATGGGGACTCTGGACTACATTGCTCCGGAGCAGATTCAGGATAGTCGTTCCGTAGATATCCGCTCGGATTTGTATTCGCTGGGATGTTCCTTTTATTTTCTGTTAACCCGCCATCGTCCTTTTGCCCGGCATGTCGGGCAGTATCAGAAAATGCAGGCTCATGTGGAGAGCGTGCCTGAAACAGTTGATTTACATCGTTCAGATATTCCTGCTGAACTCAGCGCGATTGTGATGAAGCTGCTTTCAAAAAAGCCGGAAGAGAGATTTGCGACACCCAGACAGCTCAGTCACGCATTGGCCCCTTTTTGCACCGGTGCTGACCTTGTTGCACTGGCCGGTCACTTTGAAGCAAATCGAAATGCCCGACATCCGGGCTCGTTTGAACAGACAAAAAAAATCGAATTAAGCGAAACCGAAAAATCAGAAATACTGAAAACGCTCGACTCAAACCGCGATTCAGTTCCTACAGGTAATGGTTCGCTACCGACAGACAATGCCAAGTCAGTTCACAAATTAGTTCGCTGGGGGCTTCCCTCTTCGCTGTTTGCAGGATTGCTGTTCTTTTTTTTCTGGAACAACCCGCTTGAGGAACAAGCTCCTTTAACAGAGCCGAATTCATCAGCAGGTAACGTGCCGGCTGTTGCCACTCAGGATGAGACTGTAGATGAAGCGAAATATCGATATGAAATGGAGTTCGACGGAGTTGATGACTTTATAGAAACAGACTTCCTGTATGATGATTCTACGCTAATAACGCTTGAGCTCTGGGCTACTCCCAGGATCGTTGACACTCCCGGTAAACGAGCCTTTATGTCTAATGCTGAAACAGCAGGTTTTTCTTTTGCTCTTGATCGTGAGAGACATCCCATTTTTCTGTTACATGATGGAGACGGCTATGTTAAGCACGAGCAGTCACAGAAGGAATTGCGCGAAGTGGAAACTCATTATGTCGCGATTTACGATGGGATCAGTTTGTCGTTATTTGTTGATGGAACGAAACAGGGCAGAAGTATTCCTGTACGAAAAAGACACCATCCTTCTCCCTTGCCGGTTTATATTGGCTGCAATCCAGACCCTGAACTCGAAGGGCGACCACAGGCAGGATATAGAAATTTATTTACAGGAACAATGCGCGAAGTTCGTATTTCGAAAGGTGCCATTTACCAAAAGGACTTTGTACCAGCCAAAAGACTCAAATCAGATGCGAGCACGATTCTGCTATATCGATTTACCAAGAATGACAGGAATACCGTCAAGGATTTAAGCGGCAATAATCACGACGGAATAATTCATGGAAATGCGAAAATTATACCCTGGAAAGAGACTGATACTATTCAGCAGGGAAAAGTAAACAGTACCGATGAGCCGAACCGGTGATGCTCTTGATCACCTCTTCGATATTCATTCAACCTGGTTATTCTTGACAGGCTTTTCGCGGCGGTTGACTGACAAGAAACTGCAACGCTTCGATGACCCGAATGGTTTGAACCGGATTCATGATGAGGTAACGGTCACGTTTCGATTCTCCCGGTTTGATAAACAGATACCCGTCATCTTCAACACGAACCAGCCCTGTTTGTGAAACATTGAAGTACAAACGGTTGGGTCTGACGGCATATAAAACACTGGTCAGATCCCAGCAGGGTCGATCATGATCAGGACCGCTGTGCAGCAGGTACGATTCTGTTACGATGTGGTGTCTGCAGTAACGAAAATCTCTGGCAATGCTTTGTCGCGGATAAGCAGCAGCCAGTCCGATTTCGAAACCACTCCAGATCACCGGGACATCTTCAGGCCATTGATTGGCAAACCGCTGCATCGAACCGATCCCTTTACGGACATTCGCTTCCAGATAATGTTTGTTTCCGTTAATTGTTGCAAAAGCTCCGGCCATCACAGAGACAAGTTTCACTTTTTTGCGAACCAGTTCCACCCCCGAGAGCGAACTGAATTGATCAGCCTTCGATTCAACAAGATCAGCCAGATTGGTCGCTAGTCCAACCTGAATAATAACAACGGAATGATCCGCTGAGCCGGCCAATGTTTTTCTCAATAGGGAAACCGCATCAGGCAGAGTTTTATTCGAAATGACATCATGAGGATAACGAAACTTGCCGCCCTGTTTTTTCAAAACCAGATGGAGATATTTGCTTTCCTGTTTTCGAGCGTTGCGTGTGACACCAATCGGAAGATCCGGACGACCATAAAATGTATTGACTGCATCGACAAAGGGCCCGGTCAGAGGATTGACTTTGGAAATCGTTACCGCAAGCAATTCGCACTCTTTGCGATCAGCCAGCGCATGTATCATTGCCAGAGCAAGCACATCGTCGACATCACCGGAAATATCAGTGTCAAAAATAACTTTCACCGGTTCGGCGGCTTGCGCAGGCCACGCGAAAAAACCAGAGAAACAGAGCGCCAGCATGAATTTCAATAACAGTGAATGAATTGAAGTTTCAGAAGTCATATTCTCCCCCATACAGTTAAGGAT
>WFOZ01000014.1 GCA_015487825.1 Planctomycetaceae bacterium | reverse complement strand
AACCAGAATATAAACTGTCATCTGGTCGATTCGGATTCCTGCTTCCGGTTCCCAGTCTCTTTTCGCCCAGGCAAAACCAAACAGAGCATACAGTACGCCCGACATTCCACCAAACAGCGGACCACTCCAATAATATTGCACAAGATTCGAACAGATTGCAGTACCCAGCACCAACAACAAAAATCGCCAGGATTTTATTCGTGGTTCGAGCAACTGACCGAACAGATACATCCAGTACATATTGAAAAGCAGGTGCAGGGGATCCATGTGCGGGAAAATGGGGGTAATCAATCGCCAGACTTCACCATTTTTGACATCCTTCAACTTTTCCTTACTCCAGCCGACATAGCCGCCTCCCATATCATGTACTTCCGCAATGGTTAATCGAGCAAAAATTCCATCGTTTGTTCCTTCAATCTGAAATTTCAGCGTCACCAGTGTGCTGATCGCAATTAGTAAATATGTCACCAGTAAATCTGATTTCTGAGGAGGTTCCCATTGTCTGCGGACATCGATTTGCCGCTTCATTGCCTGTTTGGCCTGTTTGAATTGTTCTGTTCGAATCTGCTCGGCTTTATTGTGCGCGTTAATAAACTGCGAGGCATCGGGGTTGGATTGAAATTCTGCAAACGCTTCACGAGCCTGCTCCAGCTTATCTTCATCCAGTACCCAGATGGCAAACGCCTGATTGTCAGTATCGACCTGACAGGAGATTTTTTCTGAAACGAGATAGTCGCAAAAACGATCTGCAAGGAGTTTCGAATTGAGGGAACCGAGTTGTCTCATTTGTTCGCCTGTTGTTATGCTGCGATGGATAAACTACGATGTGACGATACATGAAAATCTTCACTAAACACCCCTTATATCAAAGTCTGACCACAATGAAAGTTCGTTGCACTGCGTTAAGTTCCGATGAAGGACCACATTTTGATCTTCTCGCTTCAGCCGGGTTCGAAGTTCTGCCGGGAAATCGTCAGTTGAATTATTGGGATCAGGATCAACTTATTTCAGAAGTAGCGGATTGTGTCGCAGTGATTGCAGGCGTCGAACCTTACACGGCTGAAGTTTTACAGGCGCTGCCTGCTTTACGGGTGATCGCCAGAACAGGGGTTGGTTTTGACACGATCGACTTGAATTACTGTGATGAAGCCGGAATTGTCGTTTCCACGACACCGGGAGTCAATCATCATGCTGTAGCTGAACATACCATCGCGTTGTTGATGGCTGTTGCCCGAGGTTTTCCGGATCGTGATCAACTGGTCCGTAAGGGAACCTGGGTTCGCTTTAACACTCCCCGCGTGATGGGTAGCACGCTTGGTTTGATCGGTCTAGGGCGCATCGGCAAAGCAGTTGCAGAACGGGCCATCGGTCTGGGAATGAAAGTGGTTGCTTACGATCCGTATCCCGATCAGGATTTTATGAATAAGCATCAGATTCAATCGGTAACGCTTGAAGAACTTTGGCCGCAGGCGAATTACGTCTCGCTGCATTTACCTTCAGGACCTGCGACTGATCATATCATCAACAAGCAAACATTATCGCAAATGAAACCGGGAGCCGTGCTGATTAACACCGCACGGGGCTCTCTGGTGAATGAGCAGGATTTGTGTGATGCGATTCGCTCAGGGCATTTGCTCGCAGCGGGTTTGGATGTCTTTGAAACGGAACCTCTTCCTTTGGAAAGTCCGCTGCTGGAATTAGACCGCGTTTTGCTTTCGGGACATTTGGCTGGACTGGATGAACAATCTCAAAGCGATATGCTGACAATGAGTGCAGATACTATTATTGCATTGAATCGCGGAGAATGGCCTGCAGACTGCATTCAGAATCTGAAGGAATGTAAGAACTGGTCCTGGGCGAAATAATCGTTTTATCCAGTATAATCAATCCTGGCCCTGTTACGTTTCCACTTCTTTTCTCTTTAGGAATCGCTCTCTCTGCGCACTGCTCGATGTAAAGGTAGGGTTCTGTATCGAGAAAAATGTTCAGCCGTAGGATCCTTTGTGGGGCTTACTGTTGTCTCGAACTACAAATTCACTGGTCCGAACAGCGGCCCCTGCTATCTATTCAATCTTTAAGAGCCTGCGGTATGTTGGAGTCAGAAACATCGCGAATTCTGATCGTTGATGATTGCCTTTCGCTAAGCAATCTCGCTCAGCATATAATTGCTTCTCAGCAGCAAGGTTACGATCCGATCTGTGTGCAAACAGCACAAGAGGCTCTCACCGTTTTGCAGCAGGAAGATATCAGACTTGTCCTTACCGATTACCAGATGCCCGGAATGAATGGTCTGGAACTCCTGCAGGCAATTCAGCAAACCGTTCCGGAAATTCCGGTCATTGTAATGACTGCTTTTCAGGATGCCCGGGTTGAGTTGGATGCACTTTCACTGGGGGCAGCGGGGTTTATTCATAAGTCACGATTAGCCCAGGAACTTCCCGGAAGATTGATCACATCGCTCTCAGCGGGCTACGAAGGAATCCGGCGGCATTCTCGCCTCTCCTATCATTGCATTCACGAACAGACAACACGATTTATCATTCCGAATGATCGGACTCTCGTTCCGGAAATCGTCGTTTCCTGTCAGGAGCAGCTCGAATTATTTGAAATTTGTGCCCGGCAGGATCAAATACGTGTTGGCATTGCAATTGAAGAAGCCATCATCAACGCAATGATACATGGAAACCTGGAAGTCAATTCTAAACTTCGAGGATTTGATGACGAAGCGCACTGCAAGCTGATCGAAAGGCATTCGAATGAAGAACCATATGCTTCTCGTCAACTGCATCTGGAAATTCAGATGACGAGCAATCTGGCTCGATTTGTCATTCGAGATGAAGGTCCCGGCTTCGATATACAGCTGTCTCTTATACACATCTCC
>WFOZ01000013.1 GCA_015487825.1 Planctomycetaceae bacterium | reverse complement strand
GACCAGGAAGGTGCGGATGAAATTAGCAGAATCGTCAAAAGCGATCCTGCTGCGAGAGATTATTATATTCGCTATCTGGAAGTTCATACTTCACTTTACTGGGATCTTGCAGTTCCATCCACAGGTTTGTCCAGCCGAGACAACGAAGTTGAAATTCAACATTCTGGCAGCAGTGACGCCCGCCTGAAGCAACTGGTTGAGCGTTTTCTCGACGATGCGGCGATAGAACCTATCGGGTCTTCCCAGAACGTACAGGTTTCAAAAGATCATTCTTTCGCTACCAGTGCGACATTGATGTCTCGAAAGATAAAATGGGGGCTGGTCAGTAGCGGACTTGTTCTTGTGTTAATATTAATCGGGTTCTGGAGGTTACCTGAACAATCCCCACAGGATCAATTGACAAAAAAAACTGCCCCCTCAATCGAAATTACGCAAGAGAAAATTGTTGAAAATAAAGCATCGCAGAAAGGTGTTGAAGACGATCTTCCCCCCAAGCTGCCTGATATCAAATGGCATCACAAACCGTCTTCTCGCTCAGTCACCGATGTTACTCCTGATAGGAGTGAGAGCTTAGATGCTCCAAAACAAGTTGCAGCATTAACGAACGACGATCAGGTTGTCTCAGCAATTAATAGCCGTATTGAGCAGGGATGGCTTGACCAGTCGCTTCAACCTTCGCCTGTTGCCGAAGATCATGAATGGGTTCGTCGGGTTTATCTCGATTTGGCTGGTCGGATTCCAACCCCGGCAGAAGTAGAGCAATTCCTTCACGATAAACGACCTGCCCGGGAACGCAGGCTTGTCGATCGCTTGCTCGAATCGCCGGAATTTGCAATGAACTGGTCAACGCGCTGGACGAATCTGCTTGTCGGGCGTTCTCCCAACGAACGCGTTGATCGACTCGCTTTACTGAAATATCTTCGTAGTTCGATTATAGATAATCGTCCCTGGAGCCTGGTTGTTAACGACCTGATTTCTGCCCAGGGAGACCCGAAGAAAAATGGTCCTGCCAATTTTCTTGTTGCTCATCTGAATAATCAGGCCGTTCCCGCTACTGCATTCGTTGCTCGTACACTTCTGGGGACACAAATCCAATGTGCCCAGTGCCATAAACATCCTTTTTATGAAACAACTCAGCAGCAATTTTGGGAACTGAACAGTTTTTTCAAACAAGCCAAGGTTGTTTTCTCTCCCGCAATGCAAACTGGCAATAAAAAGAAAGGGCAGGGGGCTTATCAACTGACTGATCAGAAAATTGGAGGCCCGACTTACTTTGAAACACGGACCGGATTGATGCGTGTTGCTTACCCCCGTTTCAATGGTCATAAAGTTTCTGATGACAAGTCGATTTCCAGGCGCCAGGAACTGGCAAAGCTGCTTACTGAAGGAGACGATCCGCTTATCGCACAGGCTTTTGTAAACCGAACGTGGTCTCACTTTTTTGGTTACGGATTCACGCTTCCCATAGATGATCTGGGCCCCCACAATCCACCTTCACATCCGGAACTGTTCAAGATTCTTTCCCGTTCATTTGTCGCCAATGGTTACGATATTAAACGGTTGGTGCGCTGTATTTGTCTTTCTACACCTTACCGGCTTTCCAGTCGAGCAATACCACAAAACAAACAGGATACTCCTCAATGGGGAGAACCACCCGCTTTTGCTCGAATGTATTTCAAACCGCTCTCTCCAGAGCAGCTTTATGACTCCCTGATCGAAATTTCCGGATACTACCCCCGCACCGCCAATGAATGGAATAAGCATATTCATGCCCGGGAATCCTGGGTTTTGCAGTTTGTCGACTCTCGTGACAATGATGAAAATGACGAATCAAACCATTTCCAGGGTACGATAACTCAGGCATTGATGATGATGAATGGCGAATTGGTCAACGAGACAATTTCTCCCGACGAAAACATGTTAACTTCCAGTCTGGTGGAGGCGACCGGTTCCGATATCGAAAAGTTTGAATCTGTTTGTCTTGCAATTCTCTCTCGAAAACCGACTCCCAGTGAGATCGCCCTGTTTCGAAAAATGACCTCTCAACTGCGAGAAGCTGGCAATCCCGCAGAGAGAAAACAGATGCTCGCAGGACAACTGGAAGACGCCATGTGGGCCTATCTGAATTCCAGCGAGTTCATTATCAATCACTGATTGAAATTGTATCAGAAATGCATGCCCTGACATAGCCGTCCTTGATACTCCCTGATGCCCCGAGTAACGATGGTTCGCCCCCCAAAATCCTCTCACTTTTTTGCGGCATCTTATTGACAAGAGGCTACGAAAATATCTCATCGCCCCAAATCGCCAGATTCATTAAAGGCCAGATCCACATTCCTGCCGCTTGCGGATTCTGTGCCAGTTCCTGGAGCGGTTTGTTTTGAAAATACTCCTGTAAAAATGGGCTTTGCAG
>WFOZ01000012.1 GCA_015487825.1 Planctomycetaceae bacterium | reverse complement strand
GTGCTCAATGACGGGAAAGAGTCGAAACGGCTATTCTCTTATCGTAACTATTCAGCGTTGGCGTAGGGTCCGCTATTGCGGACCCTACAAACATCCTTAATTTCCGCAATAACCAAACCTTGCTGAATAGTTACCTCTTATCAATGAAATGCTGCAAAAAAATGGCAAGATATAACTTCACGCGGTTACTAATGACTCGTTTAACGGCAATGATTAATGAAATGGAGACCGTATTTGATGGGTGCAAGCACGCCATCCTACGCCTCCGAGGTACAACAGTTAAGTAAGTGTTTGCCCGATGTTTAACAGTGCGAATTTCAGGAGAAGTACAATGTCGAAAGTTGGTATTGGAGTTGTTGGTTGCGGCTTTGTTGGACGGGGGGCACATGTGCCCGGCTTGAAGACAATCGAAGAAGCGAATCTTGTTGCAGTGGCCGATCCGGATGATTATCGTCGCAACCGGGCAGTCACCAAGCATGAGGTCCCCAAAGGGTACAAAGATTACCGGGAACTGGTTTGTGACAGTGACATCGATGCAGTGATTATTTCTGTGCCAACCCCGCTGCATGCAGAAGTTGCAATGGCTGCCATCGAACAGGGCAAGCATGTGCTTTGCGAAATGCCCCTGGCGGTCAGCCTCGAAGAGTCGGAAAAAATGGTCGAGGCTGCTCAGAAAAAAGGCGTTGTGTTGATGCCGAGTTTGACATTTCGGTTCACGCCGAATTTCGTCAAAGTCAAACAGATGATGCAACAGGGAGTGATCGGTAAACCCTCTGCTGTGACTTATCGAGAATTCATCCCGGCAAGTGACCTGGCAACTCAATGGGCTCCCGATTCCTGGATGTGGGATATTGATGTTTCCGGCGGTCCCCTGTTTACGCTGGCAGTCTGGTCGATTGATCTGTTTCGCTGGTTATTTGATTGTGAAATTACGCAGGTACATTCGACGGTCAACTACACAAAGCTGGAGCAGTTCGGCGGAACGCTCGGCTACGATGCCACCGCAACAGTCAAGCTTGCCAATGGGATGTCGGGATGTTTGCAATACAGCGGTTCGGTTGCCTCCTCGGCTGCCGGTTCCAGTCTGGAAATTGTTGGCGACAATACTTCTGTGCTCACCGCAACCGATAACGACAAAGTCATCCTTTTGGCAGAAGACCCGGTCAAAACAGAATGGAACGTCAAAGAATCCGGCCCCCGCATGTGGGGACACGAACAGCAAGATGCCTACTTCGTTCAATGCCTGCAATCCGGAGCAACTCCCTCGATCACGCCGGACGATGGCATCAAGGCGATGCTCATTGCAGAGCAAATCGCAAAAACGACGTAAAACGGTGAAACTTACTGAGGGCAAACTCTGCTAATCTGGCGATTCACACCTTCTAATCGGTGAAGTTGAGCAAGACGTGAATTCCAACAAATTACCCAATAGTTATAATCGAGTTACATTCATTGGGGATTCTGTAGACACCGCTGAAAACGGAGTATATTCTAGTGCGTTGGATAAAATCCTCTTGATGTGATAATTCTCCGATGCTCTTGGAATTGACCCTATGTTTATTAGACGAGCCGGTTATTATTTCCTGCCGATTTTGATCGTTCTCTTTACCTTTTCAAACGTTGTTGCTGAGCCGGTTGATTATGTCAAACAGATCAAACCGTTGTTGAGAACAAAATGTCTTTCTTGTCATGGCTCTCTTAAACAGGAGTCCGGGTTCCGAATTGATACCGCCGTTTTTTTGCAAAAAGGGGGAGAGAATGAAATTGGTTTCGAGCCGGGCAAGGCAGATGAAAGTTTTCTGATAGATGTGCTTACCGGTGATGCCGGTTTCACTATGCCTCCAGAGGATTCGGGGAAGCCTCTTTCAATCGATGAAATAAAACTGATCAGAGAGTGGATCAACTCGGGAGCAGTTGCACCGCATGATGAACGTCCTGAGGAAGATCCGCGTCAGTACTGGTCGTATCAACTTCCTCAGAAACCAGCCATTCCGTTGGTGAAAAACAGTAAGTGGGTACGCAACGAAATTGATACGTTCATATGTGCTAAACATGAAAAGCAGGGTTTGAGCCCCCGCCCTGCAGCTGCCCCCGCGGTATTGCTACGCCGGTTGTATCTCGATTTAATCGGCCTGCCTCCCACACGAAAGGAACTTGCTGCCTATCTGGAAAACCCGACAGATGAAGCGTACGCAGCGACTGTCGATAAGCTGCTTTCCAGTAAACAGTATGGGGAGCGGTGGGGGCGGCATTGGATGGATATCTGGCGATACAGTGACTGGTATGGCAGTCGGGGGGGAAACGAAATTCGATACAGTCAAAGACACATCTGGCGCTGGCGGGACTGGATTATTGAATCAGTCAACGCAGATAAACCGTATGACCGCATGATTATCGAAATGCTGGCCGGTGATGAACTGGAACCGGGTAATCCCGATGTTGTTCGTGCAACAGGATTTCTGGGCCGCAACTGGTACAAGTTCGACCGGAATGTCTGGATGTATGAAACAGTGGAACAAACTTCGGTTGCGTTCCTCGGCCTGACAATGAAATGTTGCCGATGTCATGAACATAAATATGATCCACTCGAGCAGGTCGATTATTACCGGTTTCGCGCATTCTTTGAGCCGCACAATGTTCGTGTCGATGCAGTTTCTGCGGATACGAAAACCGTTAAAGATTCTGATGCCGGGCAGGTACTCACAGATGGGCTTTCTCGCGTGTTTGATAAAGAATTAGATGCTCCCACTTTCCGATTCATTCGCGGGGATGATCGTAAGCCGGATAAAGAACATCCGATTCAGCCCGGAGTTCCTGCTGTTTTGGGAAATGATAAAATTGAAATCAGCCCGGTTACGTTACCCGTTGAAAGTTATTACCCGGCTTTACAACCCAAACTGCTTGAAGAGATGGTGCGATCC
>WFOZ01000011.1 GCA_015487825.1 Planctomycetaceae bacterium | reverse complement strand
AATCACTTCCTGGAGTGCTTTAGCATTATCGCCTGTGATTGCAACAACCGCATCCAACTGCTTATGCACTGCGTTGTCTGAATCTCCCAGCTTGCTGTCTTCTTCGTAACCTTCAATCGCCTGGAGCAGTTTTTGAAGAGCTGGTCGTAGAGCGTTGTGCTGTTTCGGATTGTCTTCCAGAGTCGACAGCGTCGCTTGCAGTAACGCCAGGCGACGTTGCAGTTTTCCTCCCAGGTCCGTCAATTCATCATAGGCCGCCGAGTAATCCGGGTCCAAGACTGCATCATCAACAGCATCGAGCTGTTCCTGCAGCTTTGCCAGTGATTTTTTCTGGGTAGCAATGTCAAGACGTTCAGAGCCATATAATTTTTCCAGTTCGTGGGTCGTCTGTTCTCTCCACTGTTTCCATGTTTCCGGCAGAACGGAAAAATCTTCCTCTGTCAGTCCCACCGGAGGTTCCTGAGGAAGCAGTTCAGATAAACCGACTACCCCCTGTCCATAGGCTGAATTTTCCTCAGACAGCGGTATAAGAAGAGCAAAGGCTGTCAGTAAAGCTGTAAACCACCTTGTCTGTTTCCTGGTAAGGGCCTGTTCCATTGGGGAGTAGAATTTCATCGTTCAATCCTTTAGTTGCCTGGTAAGAGCTGCTTTCAGGGGAAAACAGCTTTTGTAAAAGTATGTATCGTCAAGTCAATTCCGTAAATTCGACTGATCTTCCAATCCCAGGATATGAACCAAGTCTTTAGCGGAAAATGACGGGGAGGGACTTCCAAATCCCTCGTAACCCCCTTTTCTACCCCATGTATCCTACATTCCCTTTTTTTCTCGTCAATGGACCTCCCGGTATGATACGGGGAAGTCCTTCAGATTTAGAGAAAGGAGTCGCGTTTGGAAATCAGGATAATCCCGGCAATTTCAGGCATTAAGCAATAGTGGGTTGAGAGTTTTGCCCTGAATGTGAACAATGTTACTGTACTGGAAGAAGTCTTTCTCTTTTCCATTCGGAATCTCCATCAAATCTGAATTTCTACAGCATGTCGGATGTCAACACAAAATCGAAACGATTTTCCCTGCCACGTAGCAGTAAAGTGCCTCCGCAGGAGCAGGGATGGTCTTTACGTTGTTTGTGTGGCACAGATCTGACGGGATTTCGTGAGGAGGGCAGCCAGAAAATTGTCTGCCCGAACTGCGAACGAGTTCATTTTATTTTACCTCTCAATACTTACCCTCACCCGAAGCGTGCCAGGAAAAAACGAAAACGCAGACAAGGCGAACCGTTACGAAAAATTGCTTTCACCAAAATCAAAAATGCAGGAGGGGCAGTCCGAAAGGGTGTTCGCAATCTATTCGTAAAAACTGGCCGAGGCATTGCTGCCAGTCTCTTATCACTTTTAACAAAAATACGAAACTGGTTCACTCCGCTGCGAATTGCAGCCAGCTTACTGATTATACTTTTGAGTTTTGGCGGCTACTATGGATATCGTCAGCAGTCACGCGCAAAGGCGCTGCAAACCTTACGGGAGTCGATCACTCGGGCAGAGCAAGCTCTCGAACAGGAGAAGTGGGCAGAAGCAACCGAGCAGTTTCAGCTCGCAGCCGAGGCGGTCAAGCTGCTGGGACGAAACGATCAGTTTGCCTGGCAGGTGTTGCAGAAAAATCGGGAACTTCAGGCGATTGATGGACTTTGTGCCCTCTCGCTAGAAGATATCATTCACTCTGCTGCAGGAAAGGGGAGCACTACGCTTACCTGGCAAACTGAATTTAAGACGATGGTCCAGAATCGCTGGCTGGTGATGGAATCGTGGGTTTTGCTGGACGCTTCCGAAAGCAAGTCGGAGGCAATATTGGCTCACTCTATTTCAATCGATGATGAAAAAGTAAATATCATCTGGCCCACGAGCCTGTTTTCTCCGCTTAACTCTGAGGCGGAACTGCATGTTCTGTCTGCTGGTCAAATTGAATCTGTTGAACGATCAGACGATCCCCGATTTGACTGGGCTGTAAAAATTCGTCCGGAAAGTGCATTTTTATGGTGCTTCGATGAAACGATTTCCCCTCTCGGTTTCGAACTTGATTCGCAATGGTTTCCGGAAGATTCAATACGAGCCCTGCTCACCAGACAACGCCGCCTGGCTGGTGCTGCGGAAGGAGATAATCAATGAGAATGATTTTATCCGGAATGTTTCATTTAGGTATTTTCTGTGTCTGTTCTGTTGCGGCTGCACAGACTCAGGAGTTTTCTATCCCTGAATTTGTAGCCCTCGAAGACGAGTGGAACTCGATGATCGACAAGCCACTTCGCATAGAAGGAAGGTACTCTGCGTTTTCGCCGACAGCGATGCGTTTTCATAAATGTAATTTGAAATTCTCACTCCCTGCTAATGCAGTACGGCCCAAAGGACGCAGTAAAAATATCGAAGTCAATGGAGCATTGAAAAAGGAAAAAAACAAGCTGATCTTCCGTGTGGCCAGCTTCCGCCTGCTTCAGTCTGATCAGGATTATTATCTGCATAAAAAAAGTTTACTT
>WFOZ01000010.1 GCA_015487825.1 Planctomycetaceae bacterium | reverse complement strand
CTAATAGATCAAGCATGTTGTTTAACCGTGTATGTTAACTGGAATTAATAGGCGTTGGGCGTCAGGAAGATTAGATCGGTATGTTTTCACTGAATTGCTACAAAACCGGCAGGATACCTGATAGAGATGGTCTTTCCTATCGCCTATTGTAATCTCCTCGAAAAGGCAGTTGCAACCTGTTCAGCAATCTGTCACTGTATGAAGCTGAGTGTTCCTTGTGGAGATACCTTTAATATTTATTATGTTTTGCCCTAAAATGAATCCATCAGTAAAGAAGCGGCTTGTCCCGGTACTTTTAGCATGCCTGTGGCTGGTTGCGTTTTATCTCTTCTTTTATTCGCAGGAATTGCCTAACGCGCAGAAGATGGAAAACGGCGACCAGCCGACTCGCTGGGTTGTCTGGTATGCGGTGGACTACTTCCTTCTCGAAAATATCGCACCGGTCCGCGAGGAAAATGCACCTGCTTCAGGGTGGCAATATCTTCCCGAAAGAGCCGGATTTTTGTTGATTGCGTTGTTTGTTTATTCCATCGCTTACTGCCTGGGAACGGGGCTGTTTCATTTAATTCGTGGGAAAATAAAGCAGGTCGGCAGACTCGAATGGCATGCGCTCTCGTTGGCGGTGGGGCTCTCTGGACTTTCTTTAATTGCACTTGGGCTCGGTTTACTCGGCTTATTGTCTCGAACTGTATTTCTTACCGTCTATGTCGGGATCATCCTGTTCTGGGCGGTCATGCATGCCCGCTCGGCAGGAGGGTTTCAGCCTTGGATCGGTCGTGTGAAATCGTGGTTCCTGCTGACGTATCATAAAACATCAAACGCTCAGTTGCCGATCAGTTCGCCCAGAATCTGGGGCTCGATGATACTGGCTCCATTTCTTATGGCGATATTTCTGGGAGCGATGCTTCCTTCAACGGATTTTGATGTAAAAGAGTATCACTTTGGTGGACCGAAAGAATATTACCAGGCGGGGGAAATTCATTTTCTGCCTCACAATGTTTACACCAGCTTCCCATTTCTTACCGAAATGCTGACGCTCACCGGCATGGTTTTCTATGGTGACTGGTACTGGGGAGCGGTCGCCGGGAAAACAATTCTGGCCGGGTTTGCTCCGCTGACTGCCTGGATTATCTTTCTGTTTATTAAACGAGGCTGGGGAGAGCACGCCGGCTGGCTCGGTGCCATTATCTATTTAACAATTCCGTGGACTTACCGGATTTCTATCATCGCGTATACCGAGGGAGGTCTCTCGCTTTTTCTGGCTGCAACTCTTCTAGGTGCCGTGGTTACATTCGACCTGTTGAAAAACAAGAAAAAAAAAGTTGGGGCCTGTTTATTATGCACAGGATTTCTAGCCGGCTCTGCTGCATCATGTAAATATCCGGGGTTGATCTCAGTGACCATTCCAATTTCTCTTTTCTTTCTTGGATTTTACCTGCGATCTGTTTTCAAAAAAGAACGCACATGGAAGGAGCTTGGTCTTGCCGCGACGCTTTTTATAATGGGGATACTTTTCAGTTTTGGCCCCTGGCTGGCGAAAAATCTGTATGAAACAGGAAACCCCGTCTATCCGCTGCTTTATTCGGTTTTCGGAGGAACCGATTGGGACCGGCAGCTCGATGCCAAATGGAAAGCGGCACACAGCCCGGACCATCATCAGCTCTCTAATTTGTGGACAAGCTTTGTTGATGTTACCACTATCAACGACTGGCAGTCGCCATTGATACTTGGATTTGGAGCGATTGCGGTTTGTCTGTTTTTTCGGAAAAGCTCCCGGGTTTTCTGGGCCTTCATTTATCTGAGTTGGCTGTTTCTCACCTGGTGGGTTTTAACACATCGTATTGATCGATTCTGGGTGCCGATGCTTCCTGTGGCTTCAATTCTGGCAGGAGTCGGAGCCGGCTGGTTACTCGGAAAAATGAAAGGCTATTTTGCAATCCCGCTACTAATTCCGATCATCTACAATCTGGCATTTATCACCACAGAACTGTGTGGCTACAACGCCTATTTGATTCATCTGGACGACGCAAAAAGGATTACCGCAAGCGTTACTTCACCGGAAGTTGTTTACCTGAATCAATACACAATCTCACACCCCGGACGGGTTCTTTCGGTTGGCGAAGCAGAACTGTTCGATGCAGAATTCGAATACGATTACAATACCGTATTCGACTACTCTCTGTTTGCTTACTGGATCGGCCAGCCCGATCCCGATCTACCGGAAGGGGAATGGAAAAATCGTCCAGCGAAAGAAATTCGAGAGAAACTTTCGTCACGCAACATCACCACAATTCTGGTAAACTGGCAGGAGATCCTCCGGTATCGCACCAGTTACAAATACACCGATTTCGTAACACCTGAGCGATTCCAATATCTGCAGGCTCAAAAAATTATCGGTCCACCGATCGAGCGAACTCCATTCTACCAGGATGCAGATACTCTCTCCGAACAACAACGCGAAGAGATCGAAAGCTGGGCTCCGGAGCTGCTGGTAAAAATTGATGGTAAGCTCTACTTCATCACCACACAAATTTTTCCGGTATCCCGGTGACGCCAGCTGAGACAATATTTTCTACTGAATCGGCAACACTAATTCCGGAAATTCTGCAGAGCGTGATCCCGGGACTGGCGAATTTTTTGGGCCGTGGAATGTAAACACCGGAGAGAATTTTGTTTTGTCGGTATAATTACGAGTTGCCTTGTGAAAAGTTTGGGCATGAAACAGCAGCACGTCGCGTGGTTGTAATTCCGCAGTAACTACGGTTTTCAGCAGATCCTGATTCTGAGGAAGATCGGGGTCGAGAAAAAGGCGATCATCCAGTTGATCTTCAGTGAACTGCATACGGTGCGTTCCGGGGAGAACCTGCAAACATCCATTTTGAAGATGTTCTTCATCGAGCGCAACCCAGACACTGATTAACTCCGGCTGTGTGAATCGCCAGAAGCGTAAATCACGATGCCAACCGGTATCGCTACTGAAGCGAGGGTTCTTGGTCATAATACAATTATGATGCGCCAGCGGGCAGGAAACCGGAGTGCCGAGTAATTTCTGAAGCAGTTTCACCAGTGGAGGCCAACAGACCCATTCCCGGTAGATCGGATCGCGGGAAAGCGCCTGGCGAAGCCTGCGAATGGTTCTGTCTCCTTCGCAAT
>WFOZ01000009.1 GCA_015487825.1 Planctomycetaceae bacterium | reverse complement strand
GTGCTGAAGGAATTCGCAAGCCAAGTCACTCGTGCGGGAAGGAGGACCTTCCCAGCCGTGCGTTCCCAAGCTGGAGCTTGGGAACGAGTAGAAACTGGAGCTAAAGAATTGAGGACTGATTTTTGTGCAAGCGCGGTCCGCAATAGCGGACCCTACGCCTGTTATTTGCAGTGCCGAGCGATGGCGCGATTGTAGACTTTGACGTAGTTTTTGGCACTGTTTGTCCAGGAGAGATCCTGCGACATGGCAGTTTGTTGAATTTGCTTCCAGGTTTTTTTATTGCGGTAGGTTTCGAGAGCTTGATTGAATGTTTTCAGGAACGATTCGACGTTCTGTTTTTTGAATGAAAAGCCTGTTGCGGTTTTATTTTTCAATGTTGTTTCTGAAGCGGGGACGACAGAATCTGCTAACCCGCCAACAGCGTGGACAACCGGAAGGGTGCCGTACAGCATGGAATACATCTGATTCAACCCGCAAGGCTCGAACTCGCTGGGCATCAGAAACAGATCGGCCCCGGCTTCTATTTTGTGGGCCAGTTCTTCATCAAAACGTATCAACCCTGCAACACGGGTTGGATGTTGTTTGGCGAGGTCTTTAACGAATCGTTCGTACTCTCTTTCTCCTGTTCCCAGAAAAATAAACTGGGCGTCGTTATCCAGCAATCGATCAGGGGCTTGCTTGAACAGGTCAAATCCCTTTTGCTGAGAAAGTCGAGAGATCATCGCAACGACTGGAACCTCAGGCTTTTCGGGCAAACCGACGATTTTCTGCAGATCTGCCTTGCAGAGCGGTTTATTCTGTTCGAGCGTTTTCTCGTCGTAGTTCACTTTAATAAAACGATCTACATCGGGATGCCAGGTTTTAACATCAACTCCGTTGAGAATGCCGACCAGCGAATCGCCGCGATCAGAAAGAGCCGGATCCAGCCCCCAACCTAAATCGGGAGTGCAAATTTCCTTTGCGTAACTCGGGCTGACAGCTGTCACCATATCTGCGAAAACGATGCCTGTTTTCAGCAGATTCAAATCGCCGAAAAACTCCATCTGTTTCCAGTTGAAATATTTCCAGTCCAAGCCAGTCAGCGCCATGTCCCAATGCCAGAACCGCCCCTGAAAAGCAAGGTTGTGGATCGTGAGAATAGTCCCTACTTTTTTGAACAGATCATCTCGTTTACGCTGTTCAATTTCGATTAAAGCAGGGACCAACGCTGTCTGCCAGTCGTTGGCATGAATGACATCGAACGGCCCGAACTGCCTGGCTGCTTCAATAATAGCTCGGGAGAAAAAGACGAACCGCTCGCAATTATCTTCGTAAGGAATGTTTTCGTAAACATAAGGGGAAGGACGATCAAAATAATCCGGCTGATCGACCAGAATGACTTTCACTTCAGAATTGGGAAGTTGCGCCTGCAGAAAATGGCCTCTGGTTTCACGTGGCCCCACGGTTGCAACAAACGATTCGCCTGTCGGCTTTATTTTGAAACGGCTCTGGGCTCCGCGAGGTAATAACTGAGGGTAATGGGGAAGAATGAGAACTACCTCATGCCCCTGCTTGCTCAATGCTTCGCAAAGAGCAGAGGCAACATCTGCAAGGCCACCCGTTTTGGCAAACGGAACCGCTTCAGAGGCTGTCAGTAATATTTTCATAGCAGATTTCAGTTCAGGTAGGACGTCATTAAGTGCTGACTACGTAAGAAGCTACTGTTTTTCCAGACAAAAATCCATTTCACAGGGCAAACTGATACCTTTTTTCTCCCAGCTGGTATCGATTTACCCCTCCCTCTGGGAAATAGTGCCTTCCCGTATATGCATTTCAATGGATATACGCGGAATCCAGAACTGCCTGGCTGCAGGCAAACAGGCCTGTGTCTGCTGAAATATTCTCCGAAGAACCTCTATAGCGACTGGCTTTCATATGGATAAGCAACCTCTGTATTGGAAACATAAGGGGATTTTCTAATAATCACTTCACGAATCTGCCAGAGCATTCCGGCTTTTCTCCAGCGATCAAAATAAGTATAGACTGTTTCCCAAGCAGGAAAATCGTGAGGCAGCATCGTGGGCGATATGGCACTACATTTCAGGGGAAATTATGAATGATGTGTTTTTAACGCTTGCCAATAGTAGCCACCGGGGAGCCACCAGTCAGGCAAACAGATTTCCAAT
>WFOZ01000008.1 GCA_015487825.1 Planctomycetaceae bacterium | reverse complement strand
GCTTCAAAAGTGGTCACGCCATCATCTTGAACCGTGACAGTTCCTTTTTCAGAAAGGCCGAAGTATCCCCGATCCGAGCGAATCCCAAACAGTACACTTGTTAAATCCCAGGTGGGGCGATTATGCGGGGGAGGACTGTATAAAACATACGCTTCTGCCAGCGGATGATGTTTCACATAGCGATAATCCTGCTCGATACTTTCATGCGGATAGGCAACTGAAATGCCGATTTCGTACCCACTCCAGATAATCGGTACCGGAGATTTTTCCGTCAATGTTTTGCACGCAGGAATATCTTTGATGACGTTATATTCGTGATGAATCACTCTCTTTCCTTTATGTGGGATCTTTTCGAAAGCTCCAGCCATAATTGAAAACAGTTTCACTTTTTTCTTTACCAAATCGACACCACTTAAAGGGCATATCGCATCTGCTTTTGAATTAAGCAAATTGGCAAGATTGGTTGAAAAACCGACTTGAGCTATCACAACAGATCCATCTTCTGCATCTGCAAGAGCTTTTCGTAACACCGCAACAGCATTGGGAGCGTCTTTCTCTGAAATCAAATCGTGTGGATAACGATATTCCCCATTCTCTTTGATATCAGCCAATCCAATAAACTTTCCTTTGGCAGTTGTAATTCCACTTCGACATACGCCAACAGGAACGTTGCCTCGTCCGTAAAAAGTATTGACAGCATCCACAAAAGCAGCAGCGGCAGGGTGATCTTTCGTAATTGTCACGGCCAGTAATTCACATTCCCCACGATTTTGCAGCGAGTGAATCATGCCCAGGGCCAGAACATCATCGACATCGTTACCGATGTCGGTATCAAAAATAAAGGGAACAGGACGTCTGTATTGCTGTGCGTTGGCTGTCAATGAAAAACTGAAGCAGATGACGCAAGACAGACAGAAGACAATTTTATTCATCGGTTTCATTTGAATATCATTCTTTCTCACTGTTTAGAAGGTTAAAGACCGAAGCTCGTTCGATGATTTCCACCGGGACCTGATGCACTTTCTTTTTCGGCTTCCGGCCTGTCAGCAACTGTTTAACAATTAACTCTGCAGCCAGTCGCCCAAGCTCTTTTATATTTTGACGAACCGTGGTCATTGGAGAGGCCAGAAATTCCGAATAAGGATGATCATCAAAGGTGATCATCGAAATGTCTTGCGGAATCTTCCTGCCAGCTTCCGCAATCGCTTGCAACGCGCCCAATCCAATCTGATTGCTTAATGCAAAAAAGGCGGTGATACCAAGGTGCTTTTTCAGTAGAAATTTCGCTGCTTCATAACCGGAAGATTCTGAGAATTGATTCCCTTGAATCATACTCGAAGTAAATGGAATTCCGGTTTCTTTTAATTCTTCCTCAATACCGCTGAGCCGCTCATCATTAGGAGTTGTTCCCGGAATTCCCTGAAGAATTCCAATTTCCTGATGACCATTCTCAATAAGAATTTTCATCGCTCCGCGAGCTGCCTCGCGGTGATTGGAAGTGACGCTTACCAGCGGACTCTCAGCAAAACCACGGTCAACAAGGACAACGGGTAAATTTGCAGTATGTAATTTTTCCAGATGTTGTTGATGCAATCCAACAGGGCTGATGACGAGCCCTTCTATTTCCCTGGCTCGCAATTGAGCAATCAGCTTCCGTTCGACTTCTGTCGATTCACGGCTGTCCGCCAGAAGTACCGAATACCCGTTCTCTTCCGCATAAGTTGTTACTTCCCGGGCGATCGATGCAAAAAAAGGGTTGGAGACATCGGGTAGGACAACCCCCAACAGTTTTGTCTTTTGGGTCCGCAACGATTGAGCAACTTGACTGGGCCGAAAATCAAGTTTAGCTGCAGCGTCGAGAACAAGCTGTTCGGTATGAGAGCTGATGCGATACGCGACCGCTTTCCCGGAAAGAGCACGCGACGCTGTCGATAGGCTCACCCCTGCAGCCTCTGCAACGTGTTTCAATTTCGTAGCAGCATGTGTCATTCAGTACCCTTTGCACAATCGATTGTGCAAAGGGTACTGAATACAGAACGGCTATGCAACTCATCGCTGCATAAATAATCAACAGGAGAACAGATATTTCTGCCTATTTGTTTAAGCGTGGCTTTCTCGATCACTTGTTCTCACTCAAAGCACACTTTAAACGCTCGAACAATTACTGCCGTATTTCATTACGAGGCTAGCTCAGAGGCTTGCACCTGAGTTGCAAAGCAACAGCAAAGCAGGGAATGTGATTTCATTGATAACAAGACTCTCGAAATAATTATATTGGCAGTAAAGTGTGCAGTTAATTGTGATTTTAGCAGATCACATTCCCGGCCTCTTGTGGCTGCGCCACCCAGACGCTTCGCGTCTGGGCCATCCTTGAGGTGAAAACCAAATATAAATTAGATATTAGAAGATACGACAGTAATTGTTCGAATGACGCTTAGCCGGACAGCGCCAGGTTCAACTCGTTCCCAAGCTCCTGCTTGGGAACGCACGGCTGGGAAGGTCCTCCTTCCTACGTGTTTCGTTCGTTTTAGATGATTTGTAACTATTCAGCGTT
>WFOZ01000007.1 GCA_015487825.1 Planctomycetaceae bacterium | reverse complement strand
GAAAGCATGCAGCACTTGAACAGTTCTCTATATCCAAAGATAACTGGATAGCTCTACATCCCTTCTAACGCTCTTGCTTTGAATAGAGTTCTCATCAAAAAAAAGAAAACAGTAAATTCCTCAATATTAGTACCGAAAAACTGAACTCGACCAGCCTGTTCTGCCTGACGTACTCAAATGAGTATAATTTGGATTTTCTATAACTGGCTATATGCCAGGCGCCCCTGCACGGGACAATAGTTCATACATGTAATCCTGCTGCTTCCGTTTTCACTTTTCAAGGAGGAAAACAGATCTGTCGTAAACTCCTGAAAAACAGAAGAAACCGGCTGAGCCTTAGGGAGCGAAATGTCAGGGACGTGAATTTTGTCAATTATTATGTTTTCGCAAAAAATACCTTTCAATCGAATTATTCAGGTATTACCATCGGCACAATCGCCACATTCGGCAAGTTGATCATCCCTCCGAAGCGACAATCGTCAATAACTCGGGGGAGGTCGCTGAGTTTCTATTTTGCGTATCATGTTACGGTCTGTTTCGGACCACATAAAAAATGTTTAGAAAAAAGGAAACCTTAGATGATGAAAGCATTGTTGAACGATGAAGCCGGGTTTGTTGTCTCAGCCGAACTTGTTCTAATCGCCACGCTTTTGGTGATTGGTTTAATTGTCGGATTGAGCGAAGTGCAACACGCCGTTGTTGCAGAACTGAATGATGTTGCTGATGCAATTGGTAATCTCAACCAGTCCTACTACTACACAGGTTTCTCTAAAGAGAAAACATTTGGTGGGGGCGGTGGGGGAGGCGGCGGAATTGCTGCTTACACACGCGGTTCTGCCTGGGCAGACACCACTGACGAATGCGATGACAATCAATGCGATATCGCTTGCGATCTTCCTGTTGATGAAGGTCGAAAACGTTATTAATCGTTGGAAATCCGGGAGACTGTTTCCACAGTAACCTGAAAAAAATCCTGACATAAATTGTATCGGATTTTAATACTGATGATGTAAATAATCAGGGCTGTCACAAGTGAATTCTTGTGGCAGTCTTTTTTATTTAGAAATAGCGTAACTATTCAGCAGTGTTTGGTTATTGCACAAATTAAATCAACCATACTTCCGGCCTCTCAGTTCGTCACTGCCTGGTGCCTGTTACTGAGTGGCTGATTCCTGTTGATCAGGTGTTGGATATTTGGCGCGGGTGCTTCTGGCCATCGTTTCCGCCCGGTAACTGCGAAGCATTCTGAGTAGAGAGCGTTCCAGTTCCTGTTCTCGCAGGGAAGCTGTTTTTTCGTTAATGTTTGCCGCAGTAGCAAACCGGTGCATATTCTTCAGGGACTGCTCAACATTGGCAAGTGAATTTTTCAGATCGATCAGTGTAATCGCCTGAGAGATGCCTTGTTCTGTTCTTCTGGTATGCCAGCGTTGTTTGAGAATTTCCAGAAGCGTGTTGAGATGATCGTAACGATCAGATTCGCTCATCGAAAGTTCAGCTTCACCAAGCAGCTCCAGTGAACGATGGATGCTGCGAACAGATCGTTGCTGAGTATTACTGAAATAGATCGTATGCAGCAGTTCCTTTAATTCCGATTCCGGTTCCGGCGGTTCGCATCGCTGATACAGTCTGGCTAGTTCCGGGTGAATGTAGTAGCTGATCAAGGGATCGTACGGGTAAGCAAAAGAAGTGATTTTTTCCAGATCGGCAGAGGCAAATTTTTCTATTTTGTTAACCGCTCCCAAAGCCTCAAAATATTTGATCCGTCGTTTATCTTCCGGGTGCATTTTTCGTTGCAGGCCTTCCCCCTTAACAGGCAGAATGACTGAACGCGGTTTATCGATAAGACGTTTTTTAACCGTTTTCCGATATGCCCAGAACTGATCGGGATGCTCTCGGATTATTTGACGACAGGCCGTGACATCGGATAGACGTCGCAGGATATCATCGATCTCTTTTTCTTCTTCATAATGATTGAGCAAACGTTCGGAATGACTGGCCAATGCCCGCCGAACATCATTCCATTTTGTCCCCCACCGTATCATTTCGACAGAGAGCCCAAACGCTCCGGTTCCCTGCCAGATCGAACTGATGCCGGAATTTTTCAACACTTCGATCCGATCGATATCAAAACGTCCCAAATTCATCGCAACAGACCAGTCCCAACCAATTTTTGCCAGAATCCGGCGAGTTTGAGGCGACGATATTCTTGTAATCAATCCCTGCGAAAGAACATCATCCTGTGATCGAGCCGCGATGAACAGCATTTCGCCTGGTGCGGTATCAAAAGCGGTTACATACCCAAACGCTTCCCGCATTGTTTTTGCCAGATTGGCAAGTACCTGCGGACCATAATCGGTGTAGGTAAATCGCTGGCAGTACAAACCATGTTCACTCAGCAGGTTGGAAAGATGGCGGTAGTGTAAAAGATCGTATCCCGAAGCATTCGGATAAACAGCAGAGTGGCCGGGCGAATCGATAATCACATCGAACTTACCGGTCATTGTACGTATCGCGTACGCAGGTGAGTTTGTGTTGAAATGGAGTCGGTCATCATCAAGAACTTTTTCGAGTACAGATGCCAGTTCGCCAGTTTTTGCCTGTTCCAATAATCCTGAATCCGATTCAACGCAGGTCACATTCATCACGGGAAATTCGAGCGTTGTCTGAAGAGCCAGACCGCTTTCCATTCCCAGATGCAAAATCTTCCGTGGTGTCGGATGAATCGACAGGGGAAGTGCAGAACTGAGTAGTTCACCAGTCGGCTGAGGCACCAGTTCATCATTTTTACTGATTCGCCCGGCTGGAATTCCATTCCTCCGTAGTTGAATATGTTCTCCCTGATGCTTCCATAAAGTGAGGGTGCCACGTGGCGTCTCCTCAACAGAAAGCAGCCGGCCGTCATCGATACTGGATAACTTTGCGAAACTCGTACCATTTCTCCAGGCGTTGAATGCGTGCGATGAAAACAAGGCTCGCGTAGCTGCCTCAGGCTGATAAACAGAAAAAAGGCCTATACTCATCAGACAAATCAGTGATAACCCCGCCAGCTTAAGGCGTGATTTATTGAGAGTTTCGCCGCAGCGGGATGCTGATGCTGAAAAATACTCAAAGCAGATGGAACCTGCAGCAAGCATTAGCAGGCCCCAAACCAGAACAAAAGGCAGGCCAGTTTTTAAGATGCTTATCCCGGCCAGCAAGTTTCCGATAAAAAAGCTGCAGAGCATGCCAAGTCGCACGGCAACAGTTTGCGTTTGTAGCTCGCCTGTCTGTCGAGCATTTTTTTGATCCAATGTACTGAAAATACGCCCAAAGATAATACCGATTGGCAAAAACAGGGCAATCATGCCAATCTGGCGAAGCGATATCGCCAGCAACGTTGAAGATATTGTTGCAGAAATAGCCAGATAAATTCGCATCCAGAGAGGGAATGCGAGTAATGCCAAACTAAGCCAGGCAGCCAGATGCAAAGTATTCAGTTTTTGATTGACTCGACGAGAATATGCCAATCCGAATAACACCGCAGCTGCAGTCCCATAAAACAGAAGGGTCGTTTCCGGCTGTAACTGACAAGTGAGCCGGTACATTGCCGGCAATAACCAGCCGGTACAAAATGCAAGTAGCCCCAAAAAAATTGGTGACGTCATTGAGACCTCGACTGTATCCGATTTACAGGGAGTCTCAGCCTGTAGTCCAGCAGCCATCGATGGAAAATACCGGCTAAACAGCAGGCGTATCGGAGTTAGATGGGCAAGAAACAGGAGCAACAGTAACCCACTGCAAATTGCAGCTGTGAAATAAACAGGGAAGATGGCATTGAGGCTCCATGTCAGGATCCATAAGCCAAGTGCACAGCCAAGAAAAACGGCTGAAGGAATCTGTTCGCTGGTATCTACACACTTCTCTGTTCTGCAAAGTTTTTCTTCTCCGACAAACAAAACAGCAGATTGCGAGCAGATACGTATTGATACGATGATCAGGCTGAGTAGCAGCCCATTGAAAAACAGAGCCGCGATCAATCCCCAGTGACCATTTCCCAAAAGCAGTCGGGAAACGAACAGGTCCCACTTCTCCCACCAAAAGGGAGAAGTCGATGTAATTGCAAACAGAAAAAGCGAACAGAATTCCGGTGCGATTCTCTGCAGCAGGGGATGTTTGAAAAACAGAGCCAATACCAGACCGCAGCATAGTGCAGAGAGGCTCAACAGCGAGATGCCCCAGGTGACAATGAACAGATGCGTCCAGAACAGAGCGACAGCTGCAATCAGTCCTCCCTGAAAAACAGGAATCAACCCGACCAGTTGCTGCCAACCGGGTACACATCGCCTGAGTCCCGTTTTACATAACTGTTGAGCCTCTACAAGGAGAGGTTGCTGATTCTTCTTCAACGATTGTTTCCTGGCTTCCATGCCTGTCTCAATCCTGCTTATTATCAGTTCTGTATATTATCGGAATTGCAAGGTCCGTTTTCTACGGAGCGCATCACACAAAGAAATTAACCGTTAACCCGGATTATTCATACGTGTTTCGACGAACACTGATTTGCTCATGCATAATCCGGGTTAGTAGTACGGGGGAAATACAGCTCTGCAATTGCGGAGCCTGCCCGGAGAATATCCCTCAGGACAGATCGTGGAGTTGTAGTCAATTATTTGAAAACAAGGCAATACTACATCATCTGTTCAGCAGGGCAATGAGGCGATTAAGGAAAAAAAGAGGCGTATTACAGGATGATCGATGCGTGTTCATTTGAAAACTCGGGTTCTCACCGTAGAATCGAGCCAAAACAATCCTCTTTTTCGGATATCAGACAGGAAACCTCCGTGACCACCAGTTCTCTCTCTCCCGAGCTACAATCCCTTTGTGCAACAGCTAAAGCAGACCTCGATCGTCAGGCAGTCGAAGTTGTGCAGCTCCATTTTCATCCCGAACACGGGGCACCGTTCTGGCTTGAAAAGGCGAAAGGATACGACTTTGACCCGCTGAAAGATGTTAATTGTTTCGAAGACCTCAAGAAATTCCCGCTTTTTGAAGATGATTGGCTGCGAGGTGGACCGGTCAGGCGTTTTCTACCTCAAAAATGGTGGGATAAACCGACCTACGTGTTTGAAACCGGTGGGACGACCGGCACGCCCAAAAGCCGATGTGTGGTTGATGATTTTCGTATCGACTATGAAATGTTCAGCGAGACCCTGCCCGACGAATCGTTTCCCAAAGGGGCGAACTGGTTGATGCTTGGGCCTTCGGGCCCACGACGATTGCGGTTAGCGGTCGAACATCTTTGTCAGACACGTGGAGGGATTTGCTTTTGTGTAGATCTCGATCCCCGCTGGGTTGTCAAGTTAATTAAAAAAGGAGATATCGAAGGAGCGAAAGCCTACAGTGCTCATGTAATCGATCAGGCGATGACAGTTCTTTCTGCCGGTCACGATATCCAGTGCATGTTCACAACACCCAAACTGCTTGAGGCATTGGCTCTACGCCTGATGGATGAAGAAAGCAGTATTGCAGAGGCGGGTATCAAAGGAATTTTCTGTGGCGGGACCGAGTTCACACAACAGTGGTATCGCTTCGCACGTGAAGAGTTGCTCGGACCGGACGTCTACATCACTCCCACGTATGGCAACACACTTATGGGCCTGGCATGTGGCAAGCCGTTTGTTCCGGAAGACAATTTCAAGATTACCTATTACGCTCCGCAGCCACGGGCAATTGTCGAAGTTGTTGATTTCGAGGATCACAATAAAGTCGTTGAATACGATGCCACCGGTCGCGTTAAGTTGTACACATTAACCAACGAACTTTTTATCCCCGGTTTTCTGGAACGAGATGAAGGCGAACGCGAACTTCCTCACGAAAAATATCCCTGGGATGGTGTTTCCAACGTACGCCCGTATCACGTCTACGCAAAAACAACGACCGTGGGCGTTTACTGATTCAGCAATGCAGGCTCTGTTGTAAATAAAACACTTTCAAATATGCCATGTATAACTAAACGGTGTGTTACGACGCATCTAACGAAACTACAAAACGGTAGATAGATTCGAGTTGTTATCACATGGAAATGACTGCTTTGCTTTGGGTGGCGTTTGCCTTTTCAATCCTGCTTTCATCGTTTGTGCAAAATGCGATGGGATTTGGATATGCGCTGGTAGCCCTATCTGCTCTCTCCCTCTTTTTTGGTGTCAAAGAAGCGAATCTGATTGTTTCTTTCAGTGCATTTGTCCCAATCGCTTTTGCAGCATGGATGAATCGCCAGGAACTGGATCGTACATTGTTTGTGATATGCGTTTTCTGTTCTGCGCTGTTGTTGCCGGTCGGTTTGTATGTCTTCAACGCCATTTCCGCTGACTGGCTCACAAGAAGCACCGGTTTGATTATCCTCATTCTGTCACTGGATGGATTGCGGGAACAAGCGGATCAGGCAGGCAGCATCACCTGGAAACGTATTTGGGCAGCTGTTGCGGGAGGAGCAAGTGGGTTTATGACCGGTGCTGTGACCATTGGTGGCCCGCCGGTTATTCTCTTCGCCGCCAAACAGGACTGGTCGGCCAAGCAGTTCAAAGCTTTCGTGACACTGTTTCTGTTGATGCTGACTCTATTAAAGGGAGCTGGCATAGTAATCGCCAGCTTACTGACAACAAAAATAATCGTGCTGGCAATTGTCTCTATTCCATTCGGCCTGGCAGGGGGCTGGCTGGGAGACCGGGTGACCAGACATATCGATCCGGATCGGTTTCGCAAAATTGCTTTGATTTTATTAGTCGGTATGTCTGTGATAATGATTCTACGAGGCAGTCCAGGAAACTAATGCATTTCAGCAGCGAGTGATGAGTGTAAATCAGCCTCTCAGAACGATGCGGGGTTTGATCAATTGCAGCTGATGATTGATTTCTGCAACAGCGAGCAATTCTCCCTGCGGATCTAAAATTGCTAGTTCTTCTTCAGTGATTTCTAAAGCTGATGTGTTAGCTGCTTCCAACAACGCCATCGGTTTACCGTGCCAAATATCTTCTGCCTGTTTGGAATTGCATTGAAATTGAGCTAGCTCTGCAGTTGCGTTTCGAGCAGGGAGAAGCTGTTCCTGCCAGCCCTTGTCTTCTATTTCTTCAAGAGTGGCTGCCTGTTCGAGAGTGAAGTTACCGATAACTTCTCTACATAAAAAAGTCATCACTGCCCCACACCCAAATCGCTGGCCCAGATCTCTCCCTAACGATCGGACATATGTCCCCGAGCCACATTCAATAATCGATTCCCAATCGGGAGGCTCGTAACCAAGTAGTTGAAACTGATAAATCGAAACAATCCGAGACTTCAGATCGATACTTTTCCCTTCACGAGCCAGTTTGTAGGCCTGTTTTCCCTTGATCTTCACCGCAGAATACCGAGGAGGAACCTGCTCAATGTCACCAAGGTTTTCCTGCAATGCCTGTTGCAATTCTTTTTCATCAGGAAGGGTTCCAGCATCAACGGGAGTAACAATTCCTTCGATGTCGTCAGTATCGCTGGTGAAACCGAATCGAAACCTGGCCCGATATCTCTTTCGCATTTTCTGCACATAACGGACCAGTCGCGTGGTGCGACCAAGACAAATAACAAGCACGCCTGTGGCCATCGGATCAAGCGTTCCCGCATGACCACATTTGCGAATCCCGGTAAGTCGCTGCACTCGATTAACAACATCTCGCGATGTCATTCCCTGCGACTTGTTAACGACAAGAATCCCGTCCATCGGTTTAGTTTCAGTCTGTTCTATCTGAGTGGTAAAAATAGTTTATGCTACTTAAAAAGGGGGTCTAAATGCCCAGTACGATTTCTCTGACCTCAGCAGCCAGAAACAACGAGCCTGTTGCAAGAATAACGCCGTCGGGGTCGGTTTTTCTACAAGCCAAATTGAACGCCTCGGCTGGCGAAACCGCCGTCATTACTTTTGCATCACAAGAAGAAACTACAGCTCGCTCCAGTTCACTAACCGGCAAGGCTCGTTGATTCCCCAGATATCTGGTGACGATGATCGAATCGACTCCTCGTAATTTTCCGCAAATCGCCTGATAGTCTTTATCTCTCGAAACAGAGAGAATCATCG
>WFOZ01000006.1 GCA_015487825.1 Planctomycetaceae bacterium | reverse complement strand
TTTTGCAGTTTGTTGTCGATTCTCTCGAAACCGTCTTTACGAAATTACCGCTTCAGGATAACTACTTCTGGCACGTTTATCTCACCGGGAAATACCGCAGGGACTGTTGTCCAGAATATCTCAAAGAGGAGAATTTCGAGAAGCTCAAAGGAGGGTTGGTGGATCGCATCAGCATTCATACCAATACCATTCTGGGATTTCTGCGGGAAGATAAAGATGTCGAAATCTCGCGATACATTTTGCTTGACCACATGGATTGGCTCGCGGATGTACGCAAAGATATTCTGGCGGAAGAATGGCAGATGATGCTCAATCGCGCTGCACCGAATACTCGCTTTTTATGGCGAAGTGCAGGGCTGGAAGTCGATTTTGTCGACCCGATTGAAGTAAATTATCAGGGAGTTGATTGCAAACTGGGGGATGTTCTGCAGTATCAAAGCGAACTTGCCAAAGAGCTGCACCCGATTGATCGCGTCCACACTTACGGCTGTTTTTACATCGCCCATTTACAAAACAGCACCCCTTCAGAAACGACATCGGATACACAACTTGAAACGGTTGAATCGTAGGGTCCGCTATTGCGGACCAAAATTACCCTCTTGAGTAAAGTCGCAGGGTGCGTCGTGACGCACCTTAAATACGTATGCCTCATTTGGTGCGTCACAACGCTCCCTACAATACTCAATCGTTGTCCAATTTAATTCAACACGAATCTTCATCGTTATGTCAATCGTTCAATCAGCCGGTTCAAATTTTCGAGTTCTTTGGCATCTGCTTGTCAATCGTGTGCGAGGCACAACCCACGAAGAGCGTCTCGAAAGTTTTTATAAAGGACAGGCTGGCGATTACGATGGTTTCCGCAAACGACTGCTGCACGGTCGTGAAGAAATGCTTGAATCAATTGTTTTTCCTGATGATGGAGTCTGGGTTGATCTGGGAGCGGGAACGGGGGCCAACGCAGAACATGTGGCTAATTCGATCAAGAGACTCAAACAAGTCTATCAGGTCGATTTGTGCCAACCGCTTTTAGATATGGCTGGCAAACGGGTCGAACATCATCACTGGGAAAATGTGAAGCCGGTGCATGCGGATGCGACAAAGTTCACGCCGGAAGAAGGTTCGGCTGATGTGGTTACATTTTCGTATTCTTTAACAATGATTCCTGATTGGTTCGCGGCGATAGAAAATGCGTACCGAATCCTCAAGCCGGGCGGCGTGATCGGGATTGTCGATTTTTACGTCGCCCGAAAGTATCCGGCTGAAGGGATGCGCAAACATCCCTGGAGTACACGAACCTTCTGGACAACCTGGTTTGCGATGGATAACGTCTTTTTGAATGGTGACCATCTTCCATTTTTGCTCAGCAAATTTGAACAAATCCGTCTGGAAGAACGACGCGGAAAAGTCCCCTTTATGCCATTCATCCGAGCTCCGCACTACATCTTTCTAGGCCGTAAGCCAGAATAATCCGTAGATCAGGCTTTCCAAACTGACATGAGAAGAGCAGGGCAAATGTCGAAAAATGGGTAGTCCTGTCGGCAAGTTGGTTTTCAGTATCGATGGACTTGCCGACAGGTTCACCCATCTTCGTGTACCGGGTTGCGTTCGATGACAGGAAAGAATCGAAATGGTTATGATAGAGAATTGATTCACTGATTGGAGAGCGTATTTGATGGGTGCAGGCACTCCATCCTACGGTTGATAAAGCCAAGGCTTTGTAGAGTACATCGCAACATTTAACACGGAGAATGTAGTGTGGCGAAGATCTTCATGAGCATGTCGGGGGAGGGGCGTGGTCATGCGACGCGGATTCGTTCTGTTGTCGAGCGGATTCGTGATCGGCATCAAGTGACATTGTTCGCTCCGGGAGATGCGTATCAATTTCTGGCGGAAAATTACACCGATGCAAGCGATGTGCGACTGGTGCAGATTCCGGGGATGAAGTTTCATTATGTGAAGAAACGCCTGCATCTGTTCAAGACGATCTATCAGGGATTGCGATATCGTTTTTTTGTGCTGAATAAACTGATCAATCAGCTGGAACAGGAAATTCGTGAACATCAGCCGGATGTCATTCTGACTGATTTCGAACCGGGCCTTCCGCGGGCGGCGCTACGATGCGGTTTGCCTTTTTTGAGCCTGACGCATCAACATTTTCTGCTGGCGTATGATCTTTCTATATTGCCTGCGAAACTACAGCTGTTTGCCAAGCTGATGCGAGTTGCAGTCCGGCTGCACTATAC
>WFOZ01000005.1 GCA_015487825.1 Planctomycetaceae bacterium | reverse complement strand
TGACAGGTGATGACCAACCCTGACCGGGGATTTCCGTTTTCCAGGTAATATTCTTTTTCTCGTTGAATTCAACAGGAACGACTGCTTCCGGCGCGTACCCCTGGCCGGATGGCCCACGAAATTGTGTCCAGAAATCGCCCGCAATTACACCTGGCGGGTTCCCAAAAAACAACAGCCAGAACGTAAACAGACCGACGTGCGCGAGAAACAATATTGGACTTTTGTTCATAACTCTGCAGATCGGTCTTGGGAAATGTGGCGGACTCCACTAAAATCAAGCCGCTTTTAATTAAGTATCGTAACTATTCAGCGTTGGCGTAGGGTCCGCTACCCGCGGACCATGGTGGGAGGTGGAGCCTCCCATTTCTGCGGTGGTCCGCAATAGCGGACCCTACAAATAACCTTAATTTCTGTAATAATCAAACATCGCTGAATAGTTACTAAGTATCTTACTCAATGGAGCGTTTTGAAAAAATGGCAAGATTTTATTACCACGAATGTTCCAGAGACACAATGGAAAAAGAAGGCGTTTGAGTAGCAGGGAAGCGATGATGAAAATTCGAAATCCGTTAATTGCACAGCTGATTGTGAAGGGTTGTCTTTATTTATTACGTCTGATTTATTCTTCATGTCGTATTATCCTTTACGAAGAAGAACCCAATTCCAGTCCGTACTCCGGCCCGATTCGTGCAATGGGTTATGACAGCGATGGGATCGCAGCCCCGGCTAAAGAGAAGCATCTCTATTGCATGTGGCACGATATTCTGCTGATGTCTACCTTTTGTGGAAAATCGGACAGCATGGCTGCATTGGTGAGCCAGCATCAGGATGGAGGCTATCTCTCAATTATCCTGAAAGAACTGGGGATCAAACCTATTCGAGGTTCCAGTCGTCGTGGTGGTTCACAGGCGATGAGGCAATGTCTGGAAGCTGCAGATAACTATCACATTTCGATCACGCCGGATGGCCCAACCGGTCCCAGGCATGAACTCAAACCGGGGATCGTATTTCTGGCCTCTCAATCGGGACGAAAAATTGTTCCCGTAACCTCGTGCTGTAAGCGATTCTGGAGAGTAAAAGCAAAATGGACAGATATGCTCATTCCGAAACCTTTTACAACCATTTTCGTTGTGACCGGAAAGCACTTTGCGGTACCGGAAAATCTTAACCGCGAGCAACTTCAGGAACACGTTGCGGAGCTGGAACAGTACATGCACCGGTTCACGCAAAAATACGAATCACTACCGGAAAGTTTGCAGATTCTAAAGGAAATTCAGCCGGAAACAGCCTCGTCGCAACAACGCGCAGCATAATCTGCAGCAGACAGACCCTGTTTCCTGCCAGTTTTCGTCACAATTCGGTATCATTCACAAGATGGACACCGGAGATAATCAGATAGAACAACCTGAAAAGGAAACGGGAGGGAAAGATTCACCCAGAGAGAAGGTGCGCACTTTTCCGACGACTCCCGGTGTTTATCTGATGAAGGACAGCGAAGATCGCGTGATCTACGTCGGCAAGGCGGTTAACCTGCGATCACGAGCCGGAAGCTACTTCCTGACAGCTGCTGCAACCGAACGGCGAACTGCAGAACTTGTCCAGGCGATTGCGGATATCGATTATCTTACAACTGAATCCGAAGTTGATGCACTTTTACTTGAAGCGAGGCTGATTAAAGATATCCAGCCGAGGTTCAATACCGATTTGAAAGATGACAAGACGTTTCCCTACTTGGAAATCCACACACGCGAAGATTTCCCACTTGTTGAATTTACCCGCACCCCTGAGGCAAAAGGAACGAAACTGTACGGCCCTTTCACCAACGCCGGGCAGCTTCGGGAAACGATTACGGTACTTCAGAAGATCTTCAAATTCAGAACCTGCTCGCTTGAAATAGACGAAAACGACGAACGCTGGAAGTGGTATCGCCCCTGTTTGCTGGCAAGCATCAATCAATGCACTGCCCCGTGCAATTTACGGATCAGCAAAGAAGCGTACAAAAAAGATATTCAACGCCTGCGTCTGTTTCTGGAAGGGCATCAGACGAAACTGTTTCGCGAACTGAATAAAGA
>WFOZ01000004.1 GCA_015487825.1 Planctomycetaceae bacterium | reverse complement strand
GGCAATGGCCGCTTTCAAATCACTGCATCAGGCGACACACAACAGATTGATTAGAAGTTGCCACGATTTAAGTGAAGGGGGCCTTGCGGTCACGGCGGCAGAAATGGCCTTTGCCGGCGGACTCGGTCTCGATCTTTATCTTGAAGATCTTCCAACAGAATTTTCCGCAGAGTTACCAAAAGCCGATCTGGTTAAACTCTTTTCCGAAAGTAACAGCCGGTTTCTGATCGAAGTGTCGCCGGAGAATACAGAAACAGTGGAAGAACTCTTCGCCGATCTCCCATTCGCCTGGATCGGTGCGGTTTCTGAAGATCCCCAAGTTTCCATCTGGGGCTCCAACGGCGATCTTCTCATCCGGGAACCAAACAAAAACCTCAAAGCCGCCTGGCAAAACAAAATCGACTGGGATTGAGGAAAGTAGGTTGGGACCGTTTAAGGGACTCGGTAGAGTAAATCGAGAAGTCTGGAGGAGCCGAACGCTTCGTAGGTTTCGAGTGATGCCTCAGGCTGCTTTGCTGATTCTGCCAGCGAACCTTTCTTTGAGGATTGCTTCAAGGCTGTCATAGCGTTTTCTTTCAGTGCTACCCAGCGAGTTATATTGACCGATTCTTTCTGACTTTCGTTGTTCACTCCATCAGCCAAAAAACCTGTTGTCCTTGCCGCAGGCAAAGCGGGACTGGCTGAGGGATTGTAGAATGCACCGATTTGCACATGCTGCCAGCTTGCGGTGCTGCTCCATCTGGCAATCGTTCTTGTGTCAAAAGAGGCACCTGTCGATTGCAAAACGCTCCATCTGCCATTATCTCGACGAGCGAAAATATCTGCGCGCGAGTCGCCGTTGCTGGAACCAACTTGAATGTCTGAAAGCCCATTCGATGCAAAGGTCCATGTAGCCCAATACTGGTTGTCGAACCTGTTTGTGGTTGTATTCGCCAGGCTAACCCACCAGGATCTCTGATTGAACAGCCCTGCAATATCAGTGGCGCCATCGCCGTTGAAATCGCCTGCGACGACTCCTTCCAGACTCGTCGAAACCGTCCAGCGAGCCCAATGTTGATTCGTGAACCAGTATCCGTTAGATAATGCAACCCACCAACTACGATTCAATCCCGTTCCAAATAATCCTGCAATGTCGTCTCTGCCATCCCTGTTGAAATCACCGACCAAAATATTGTTCACCCCGTTGGCCATGTTCCATTTTGTCCATGATCTGACAGTAAAGGAATCGCCCTGAGATGTGTAAATCCACCATCGACCACTGGATGCCATCACAGCGATATCATCACGACCGGTCCTATCAAAATCACCAATAGCGACAGAGGCGATTGCGTCATAATTTCCATAAGTTCCCCAGTTGGTAGCTACGAATCTTGTCCCATCGGATTGCGCAATCCACCAGTCACCCTTAGAGCCACGTTTGAACAAACCGGCGATGTCATCCTTGCCATCTCCATTGAAATCGCCAACCTGAATTTCTTTGATGTCGTTAGTGCGCCACGTAGTCCACCTTTGGAACGTGAAAGTTTTGTTCGCATTGGCCAGCCCGACCCGCCACTGACCATTGGGAAGCCACGCCGCGATATCCTGCAGACCATCGCCGTTGAAATCGCCATTGAGAACCTTGACCGGGTTTGTTTGCCCCGAGCCCCATCGCGATGTCGAATAATTTCCACTGGCATCCGGCGAAGAAACCCACCAGTTCCCATTGACGTAACCTGCGATAGAACTGGTCGGATAACCTCTCTCCAACGCACCGATATCCATACCATTCCCAATAATACGGGCAAACCCTTCGCCGCGTTGATCGAACTGTGGAGCGTAATAATAATAATAATTCGGTCCCCCCGTATCAATCGCTATGCTCCCGGCAACCAAAGCGTGTGTCGGTGTTGGGCCACCGTTATCACGCAAAGTCGTATCAATAATATTCGAAATCGTTAATGTTCCCGTTCCCCCATTTCCAACAATATTACCTTCGATCCCATCAATTATCCCACCAGATGTTGCGGCATCACCAATAAGATTGAATGAATCCCTGTAGGGGGATCTACTGTCGAAGACAGTTCCACTGATGTCATCAGCGTTGGCGCTTCCTCCCCCACGATAATTTCCCGCAACCAGAACATTACGCAAGTCAATAGATAGCATCGAACTATGAATACCGCCCCCGGCTCCTTCACCATCTCCATCTGCTGCGGCTCGATTGCCAGTCAGCGTGCTGCGCGAAAGATAAATGAAACCGTTGGCGTAGATACCGCCACCATCCTGATTAGCACTGTTACCGGAAATTGTGACATTGGCTATGGTCATCGCACTTGATGTTGTCTCATTACCAAATAAGTTATAAACCCCACTTCCATCACCATTTGCGGAATTATTTGCAATCGTGCTGTTAGAAATATTTCCTCTCTCTCCAGCATTATAGATTCCACCTCCGTCACCACTGGAAGTGTTGCCCGAGATTACGCTATTCGATATTGAAAAATAACTATCATTCGTAGAAAGAATTCCACCACCATTTCCGTTTGCTGCTCCTCCGGTAATGGTGACTCCTTTCAGTGTCAGGCTCGCTTCGGGAAAGATTTCGAGAACACGATCAATCGCATTGGCATCGATGACTGTATTGTTCGCACCGTTTCCATTGATAATAATGCTTTGCGTGATATCAAGATCGCCAGTCAGAGCGCCATCTTCATTTTGCCCTGCCAGTGAAAGCTGAATTGTTGTCCCGTTAAGCGAGGGATCAAAGTTGATCGTGTTTTCGTCAGGATTTGCATTGGCTGTAATAATCGCTTCTCGAAGTGATACTACGCCATCTGTATCATCAATCACATCATTGGCAGTTGTGACCGTGATCGTTGACCCCGCAAGCATGTAGCGTTCCTCAAGAGACTCGCAGGCTTCGTGCGTCCACCTGTTCATCCTCCTGTTTCTCTGCCGAAAATGACGAGAGAAAAGAGAGGAAATTTTCAATAACTGCTGCTTGAGGTGAAACATATTTCTGCCTGAAAAGTATACATGTGTATATATTCAGTAGATTCATCTACACAGTACCTGGACAGACAGTCGAAATTCAGCGGGAACTTTCTAAATGGCATTCCTGACTCTATGAGAAAAAGTGATTATTATTTGGCGTTAACAGAGCATATTTCCCTAACTTACCCATGCTACTGACGGTTAATTTCTTTGCGACTTACGCAAATTTCAAAAGTTTCCCTGTGTGGTTACGGCTGGCACCTTGCTTAGCTCTCTGTTGAGTTCATCAGATGCAATAGTTATTGTTAGCCAAAGGCTTACTAATTTCACCTGCCCGAGGTGCGAAAACATTCCAGGGCCACCTGTCTGAAGACTGAATATCACCTTCCCTGATTTGTGGATAGGAAAGAACAATGCAAACAATGAATCATTCAAATTTTTTCTGGCTTTTGCAATTGGGAAATCGCTGTTTCAGTTTTCTGCTGTTGATGACCATTCTTCAATCCAGCACTGTCGCTCAAGGCGTACAGGCTCAGCAGCTTATAGGGGCCGATGTTTCTCGTATTAAATTGAAGCAGAATCAGGTCAATGCGGTGTGGAAAAATCAGGGGGGGGACAGGGCGATATCGTTTTCTTCCGGAGTTTCTCGTGGTTGGCCCGGCGTGCAGGTTGTGCCAACTCATGCGTGGGATCTTTCAAAATATGATGTCGTCAAAGCGGATATAAAAAACGTGGGATCAAACCCCGCCTCTGTCGTGCTGGTGGTGAATAATCCGGGATCAAACGGGCAGACAAAATGCAGTGCAACATCAGTAACAGTTGCCCCCGGAAATACACAAACCGTTACAGTCATTCTTGGGCAATGGCACAATAAAGAGCAGCCGCTGGATCGTTCACGCATCGCCAGTCTTGGTTTGCTGTTCAATCAGCCGAAGCAGCCTGCACAGGTTCTGGTAGATAATTTCCGAGCAGAAACTGTTGACCGAAGAGGCTTCAAAGAATTACAGAATACCAAGGAATTTGCACAACTGGTTCTTCCGTTTGGAGTCGGCATCAATCTGGGGAATGCCCTGGATGGACCGAGCGAAGGAGCCTGGGGGTATCGCCTGGAAGCGGACCATTTCGCTGCAATCAGTCAGGCCGGTTTTGATTGCGTTCGCTTACCTGTGCGCTGGTCTGCCCATGCCGATAAAAAGGCTCCGTACAGGATCGATGAAAAATTCTTTCAGCGAGTCGACTGGGCGATTGAGCAGGCGACCAAAAACAAACTTCAGATTATCGTAAACATTCACCACTACGATGAACTGGTGAATGATCCCGACAAGGAAACAGCCAGATTTTTATCACTCTGGTCACAAATTTCCAAGCGATATGCCGATCAGCCGGGCAGTGTCGCTTTCGAATTGCTTAACGAACCGCATTTACCGATGACTGCTCAAACATGGAATCAGTTGATCGTACAGGCGTTGAAAGAGATTCGCCCGGATAATCCGAGCAGACGCGTCGTTGTCGGACCCGTTGCCTGGAACGCAGTAAAAGGTCTTGAAACTCTGGAATTACCTGAAGATGATCGGCATCTGATAGCGACTTTCCATTACTACCTTCCGTTCCGCTTCACGCATCAGGGAGCAACCTGGGTTGGACAGGATACCAGTTCGTGGATCGGTACCCAATGGGAAGGAACCGAACTCCAACGCAAGGCTGTCATTAAAGATCTCGATAAAGCGTTGAGTTGGAGTATCAAACATAATCGCCCGATGCTGATGGGCGAATTCGGTGTCATTAATAAAGCTGAGGAAGCATCACGAGTTCGCTGGGCAAAGTTTGTCAGCGAACAGGCCCGCCAACGAAAAATGGGAAGTGTCTGGTGGTCATTCACCGCAGGCTTCCCCGTTTACGACACCAAAGCCAACCAATGGATTGCTCCACTGCGCGACGCCTTGCTGATGCCAGAAAAGTAATCGGGATTCACGGGGGATGTTTGTGACTACGAATTGCTGAATTCAAACAGAAGCCGCTGCCGCGTTGATAAGCCAGTTGTTGAAAAAGCCAATTCCAACTGTCAGGAGGATAAATGCCACCACTCCATAAAACGAGCATTCTCGTTGACTTCGATGAGTCAGCAGCAGAACGAGATTGTAGGAACATGGCAGGCAGACAACGAACAGAAACCACATTGGCTGAGAAAATATCGAAAACGGGGCAAGACGACCAATCGCATAGAAAAAAATTAAATTGAGAAGAAAACACCCCATCGCGTAGACGATGTAATCATTCAAATTGTGGGTAGATGGTTTGTTCAATTCATCAGAATTATTCATATGGAAATCCAACTCGCCCCCCAAGCTCCTGCCTGGGGACGGAGGGCTGGGAAGGTCTGTTTCCGTTAGTTTTAGGTGGTTTTCAGTACCCGCATGAAGCAGAAGTTTCTGCCCCTTGCGTTCCCAAGATGGACCTTGGGAACGAGGAAGTG
>WFOZ01000003.1 GCA_015487825.1 Planctomycetaceae bacterium | reverse complement strand
TGCAAATTGAATCCATTAAAATAGGGAAGTTATTTCAGGACTATTCCTTATTTCATCGTCTCACAGTATACGCGCGATTCTGATTCTGAACAGCCTCAGGAGAACCTCTCTCTTATTCAAAAAACAGATTGTGGAGCATAGAGGGGAGATTCTGGTTCAATAAACGCTTCCGGAGTGTAACATGATTGCAACTTGGGCGGAATCACGTCAGACTGCTACTCAATTTATGATCAGTCCCGCAAAGCACATACGTACGGGACGGCTGTCTTTTTATTCATATTTGAATGAAAAATAACGATGAACTGGCCATTGTTGTTCAAATTGTTGGGAATGCTTTCTCTGCTGGTTGGCGGATCGATGGTGTTGTCGTTGCCCTGGGCGTTTCCGGCGGTGGGAGTTGCGTCGGAATTTGAAGTCAGAGGATTTCAGGGAATTCTGGCTGCGATGGCTGTCAGTCTGAGCGTAGGGGGAGCTTTATCCTGGCTTGGGCGCAAATCGCAGGGAACTATTTTACATAAAGAAGCCCTGGCTATTGTTGGACTGGGCTGGCTGCTGGCAGGTATTCTCGGGGCACTTCCTTTTCTGTTTTCGGGAACAATGCGAACGCCCGAAATCCCGATGACTGTTATCGATGCTCTTTTCGAATCGATCTCCGGATTCACCACAACCGGAGCTTCGGTGTTGAGCGAACTTGAAGATCCGAAGATGATACCGAAATGTATTATGTTCTGGCGATGTTTTACCCATTGGCTTGGCGGCATGGGAATTATTGTGCTGTTCGTTGCACTGCTGGGCCATCTTGGAGGGGGTGGCAAAGCGTTGATGCAAAGAGAGGTGCCCGGTCCGCTGAACGATACCGTCAAGCCGCGCGTTCGGGAAGCGGCGCTGATTATGTGGAAAATATATGTCGGGCTTAGTGTCGTACTTTTCATCCTGTTTTGTCTTCTGGGAATGTCATACTTCGATTCACTTTGCCACACCTTCGGCACTTTGGCGACCGGTGGGTTCAGTACCTATAACAAAAGTATTGGTCATTTCAATTCCATTTCAATTGAAATGACAATCACGCTGTTTATGCTTATCGCGGGAACAAACTTTTCGCTCTTTTATTTAATGATGAGTGGTCAACCGGTTTTGCGGAAAGAGCGTTGGCATCGGCGGATCGCCATTCTGATTAAGGATACCGAATGGAAGGTCTATATCAGCGTGCTGCTTGTCGCGACATTCATTCTGACAGGGAATCTGCTTTTTAAGGGGGTTTACGATTCTCTGGGAACAGCCCTTCGGCACGCCAGTTTTATTTCTGTTTCAATAATGACAACAACAGGATTTGGCAGCGAAGATTTCAGTCAGTGGGGAGAATTTGCCAAGGGGTTGCTGTTGCTGATGATGTTTGTGGGGGGGTGTGCAGGCTCCACCGGCGGCGGTATTAAAGTCGTTCGTTTCATCCTCTTTTTCAAAGTGATGGTGATGGAAGTTGAACGTGCCTTCCGTCCGAAAGTTATCCGGTCTTTGCGACTTGGTGGCGAGAACCTTCCCGATTCACTCCGCCACGATGTCGTCGTCTATTTCAGTCTCATTCTGTTTATCTTCATCTCCAGTTGGATGACTTTGAATGTGATCGAACCAGACACGCAATGGGCGATGAGTCAGACGCACACTGAAGCAGAAAAACTGCTTGATTGTGCCTCCGCGGTGGCAGCGACACTCAACAACATCGGCCCCGGTTTAGGTGTCCTGGGGCCCGCTTCAAACTTTTCCGAATTTTCACAACAGGGAAAACTGCTTCTCACACTGCTGATGCTGCTCGGCAGGCTCGAACTGTTCGCCGTACTGGTCCTGTTTTTCCCGTCGTTCTGGCGATACCAGTAGCAACCGACCGGAGAGCCGTTGGAGTTCACGCTTTAGCGTGCATTGTGGGATTTTTCCCGAACAGCACCGAACATCACTCAGGCAATAACATTCGCTGTATTCCTGTTTCGTCGGAAGATGTGCTTGTACCGAATTTCGGATGCCGGGTTGCGCGTTTCCTTTCTCCTTCTTAGCTGGACAGCGCCAGGTTCTATTTGAGGATTGATGTAACTCATGATATACCTTGATGTTATTTCCTCGTTCCCAAGGTTCACCTTGGGAACGCAAGGGAATGAAGCTCCTGCTTCACGTCGGAACTAGAAATCATCGTAACTATTCAGCAATGTTTGGTTATTGCAGAAATTAAGGTTGTTTGCAGGGTCCGCTATTGCGGACCACCGCAGAAATAGGAGGATCCAC
>WFOZ01000002.1 GCA_015487825.1 Planctomycetaceae bacterium | reverse complement strand
GAACGAAAATTTCACCGCCGCTCATGCCGCGTAGTTCTCCGGAAGCAGGCGAGCCGACTCGATCTGCTGCATTTGCTTCAATAACAATCCGCCCGCCAGACATCGAACAGCCTGCCGCATCTGCTGCATTTCCGGTGACGATAATCTCTCCACCGCTCATCCTCTCTCCCAGGTAATCACCTGTGTTGCCGTTTATTTGCATTCTCCCTTGCTGCCAGCCGCGACCAATCCCGTGGACACGCGAAAAATCACCTTCCCACTCGATAATTCTTTCTGCCGGTCTTTTCTGGGGAGTGATATCCTCAACCTGAAGCAGATCACAACATGGAACGAGAGATTTTCCATACTGTATAGTCGCGTTTCGAATTTGTTCCAACGATTCATTTTGCAACAGATTATTGAAAGAGTCGCTCAGTTCCAAAGAGAAACGGGGTGGGGCAACGAGTTTAATTCTGAATGTTTCCGGCATGATCAACTGGGACTCTAATAAATGCGGATCAGGTTGGTGCTTTTTTAAATAAGTCGATAAACAGCAGGTAGAAGATATTGGGATCTGGTAACTATTCAGCCTGTAGGTGCCGCTATTGCGGACCACCGCATGAAACAAGGGGTTCCACTTTCCAATGCGGTTCGCAATAGTGGCCCCTACGGCTGGGACCTACTCGCCGGGTAACTACGGGGATTGTATCATTTTCAGCTGAGAACTACATGCCGCTTTGTGCTACTAACGTTCAAACTCTTTGCGTCGTTCGTAATAATTAAAAAGAACAGATTTGGGTTGCGGCTGACAAAAACTAACCATCTGTGCCTGACTTTTGCGTTGTCAAGGCTGTAGCGTTGGTCACTTCTGGCATTGTTGAGGGCGAACCTCCCTCCCAGGCACAAACCGCAGGGCAGACGGTACCTGCCCTGGATTACTGACAACGAATCTATTTTTATTCTGAATTTTACCAGCCGAGCGACATATTCGTTTCAATGGCTCGCTGCGCCTCATGCAGATCGACGCCGGTGTCCATCATGAATAATCGAATTGCGTGGACTTTATCGCCACTGGCTCGAGAAAGGCATTCCCGGGCGGTGTCGCAGGGGTCGGAAACACCATCAAGCCCGAGCAGGCGTTTGGAAATTACCCATAAATCCCGAGGGCGTTTACTGATGCGAAGAATCTCTTCTTCCGGATAATTATCTTCTGCATAACCACGAGCCTGCTCTTCATTGTCGGCCCAGCTGATCATGATGTGAGCATTGGTTTCAATTTCGTACATTGCCATCGGTCTGACTCCTTAAAAGTGACACAAAGCAAGACTGTTTACCAATAACAGGTCTTGGGAAAGCTGAGAATTCAGCAGTAGAAACCAGGCTGCAAAATCGCGTAAACAAGCGAAGCAAACCTGCACCGCAAGCAGTGGGGAGGCTTTGGGAAACCAGCGCTCCCGATGAGTCCTCTGACTCGCATTCAGTCGTTGAATTAAGCATTCCGATCCGTTCCGAAACACCGAGTTATACATATGAAAATATAAAAACTCTTCCTGACGAATAAACTCCGAACTTCCTCATTGTAAGCGGTGCGGAAGTAGATTCTCCATCAGAAAAGAGTGGAAAATCGGAAGTTTTGAAATTTGATAATTTTCTTCCTCAAACGCTTGCATTCACTTTCAGCCATTATTGTCATTCAAATCAATAAGCCGAACTTGGAGGAGATATCCCTGTCTGTCACTAAGCAGCCTGCTCTAACGAGACAGAAATCCATGTCTGTGCTGCTTTTAAGTTAAAAGAGGCTTCCAGATGCAAACCAGTACCGATTTCAGAGCGAACTTATTTTTCCAGCAATTCCGCCCTTGAAAGATGTCCGTAAGATTTATAGAGTTCACCAATAGCCTGCCCGATGGTGTAATGGTAGCACAAGAGATTCTGATTCTCTCAGTCGGGGTTCGAGTCCCTGTCGGGTAATTTTCTGGGTTTGACGTAAAAGCGTAGCTGGTATTGGATGCCGGCTACGCTTTTTCTATGGGATTTTGTGGAGTCTGTTTAACTGGACAGCGCCAGGTTCAACTCGTTCCCAAGCAGGAGCTTGGGAACGAGTTGAATATTAGTAGCAGATTAAATATCAATGTTTTTAGGCGAGACGAGAAACTCTTTGTATTACTAACGGTAAAAGTATGCGAACGGCTCGCAAACTTTTCGAAAAAATATCAGTTTGGTTACGGCTATCAGAATGAACCAGCCGTGCTGGGTACGTTTTTTCTTCGTGTCCTCTACCATCTCTTTATTTTCCTATTTGGTTCCGGCTTGTCTGGCTAAGCATCGCTCGAACAATCACTATCGCGGTTTCAACTCTGGGCTACTTCTATAACCGAGTTGAAGGGGAAGGCATTGTTAGATATTGATCTGTCGATTTGAACTGTTTTTTTGCTTCTCGGGTATGCTGAGGCTTGCAGGAGTTACCTCTGTTTCGAGAAAATGGCTGTTCTCCTGATTTGAAGTTCTCTCTTCAGATAATAAGACAGTGCTCGGTCTGTTTTATTTATCCTTTTGCTTTAAGTAGTTTATAAAACGATATGACATCACAATTAAACGATACCGTTAAAACTTTCGGATTGACTAATCAGCAAACGGCCCTTGGCTTCTATGAAAATGATGAAGCCCGGCAGGAATATGAGGAGCGACTGTTTTTTCATGCGAATTTACAGTTGCTGGCTGCAGGGCTTCCGGCGGCTTCCGGGAAAGAAAGTTCCCGGATTCAGGATGTGGCTGAATCGTTACTGGTAAACTATCGGGAAAAAAGCAGGCTGCTTCAGGAATCACCCACGGCTGTGGATTTGCGGATTGAAAAATTCCTGGAACGATATTTTGGATCTTTGAATTTAGCACAGCCGCTGCAATTACCCGATCAGATGGTGACATTGGATCGGCATGGGATGGGGAGAGTTTTATCGTTACCTGCTTATGGGGATGAGTACCGAAACGATCTGGTCAGTTCATATCGTGTCAAAAATGGAGTGCTTCATAATCCAAAGCATGATCGCAGGACGACGAAAGGAACATTTCATGTTACGGAAGGGGGACTGCCGATTGCGGACGATAAACGGATTGTCCCCAAACATGTTTTTGCAAAATTATTTCAAATTGCAATGAATCCAGCTCAAAAGCATCTGGAGCTTCCTTTCACTTCACAGTGTGAGAAAAAGGCCAGAGTGTTTGTCTCTCTGTTTTTGCGTCCGATTGTTTCGCCGGAAATTAGTGGCGTTTCTCCTTACAAGAGCATGGAGATTCGTTTTTTTGCCCCGGGTTCCCTGGTAAGTAACCTCGATTTTGTGGAATCAATTTTCGGAAATGCAGGTGATCCTCTCATTCCGGATAACGATGCGGCACTCGATGTCGAGCATTGGACCGGTCATACCGGTGCCGTCATTCTTGCTCCGCAGATGTTAAAACATACCAAAAAGGAATTGGGTTTGCCCCGTTGGGATGAAGCAACTTCCAGGCAGCAACGAGATGGAATGTGTTGGAAACAGGAGTCAGAACTTTACAACGATGGTTTGCCATTCAAAATTACTTGCAGAGATGAATCTGGAGTGATTGTGACACTGATTGCAGATAACTATTTTGGATACTGCAAGAAAGAAGTGAAGACGCAAATCAGTTTCTCGGCTAATCTTTTCGGGAATGCCGAAGAAGAACACGCTGGCGGGGCGATCGCCTTTCGCAGTTATAACCTGGGTGAAAAGTTTCAGGCAGATCATACAGAAGATAATGGATTGGATTTTGAAAATGTTATTGAATTATCGCGGGGGACGATCAAGGTTCACTCTGAAGGCCATGGCAGCGATGCGCTGTTTCCCGATTTGATTTATCTTCCGGAGAATGCAGAGGCAGTCCTTCGAGAGCAACGCATCCGTTGGCTTCGTGGTGACGAAAAACAGGAAATCCCTTTGCTGCCCGGCAAAGTTTATATGTCGCCAAGTGGTTACCAGATTCGTATGGAGAAGCATCCCAGCGCGCCGAGTTGGCGGCTGATTGGCACATCTTCACAGGGAACTTTTTGCCATAAACCATGCACGGTAAGCGGT
>WFOZ01000001.1 GCA_015487825.1 Planctomycetaceae bacterium | reverse complement strand
TGCACCTTAAATATGAAATCATCTAAATTCTACCTGGACAGCGCCAGGTTCAACTCGTTCTCAAACACCTGTTTGGGAACTCACGGCTGGGAAGGTCCTCCTTCCCACGTGTTTTCGTTCGTTTTAGACGATTTGTAACTATTCAGCGTAGGGTCCGCTACCCGCGGACCACCGCAGAAATAGGAAGATCCACCTCCCATCGTGGTCCGCAATAGCGGCCCCTACAAACAACCTTCATTTCTGCAATAACCAAACATTGCTGAATAGTTACGATGATTTTTTGTTCCGGCGTGAAGCAGGAGCTTCATTCCCTTGCGTTTCCAAGCAGGAGCTTGGGAACGAGGCAAAATTGAATTAAACCGGGGTGTAACAGAGGTGTGTCTGCGCATCTTTACGGGCGTGTAGTGGAGCAGGCCCCGCCTTATTTTTTGGGCAATTATAGCTGGCCAGCTCCAGATTTGCGGCTGTTTGCGGTTATCAACGGTTTACCCGTGCTGATCGCTGCCCATGCATGAGTGTTTCGATTTCTGATCGTGTGCTTAAGTTGTAGTCGCCTTCGATTGAGTGCGACAGGCAGGCGGCTGCAGTAGCGAAATCAATCGTTTTTTGCGGGGTATCCAGTTCTGCATCTTCCATCGCAAAAAGCAGCCCCGCAGTGAAGGCATCTCCGCCGCCGAGCCGGTCAACGATGTCTGTAATTTGATACGGTTTGTATTTATCGTTTTGTATCGGGGCATAACATGCTTGGTCAGTCTCTTGAACATACAGCATCCCTCCGAGCGAATGATGTGATGCCGAGAAACATTCCCGCAGTGTCATCGCAAGATGAGTTATGTTGGGATACCGTTTGATAATCTGGCGTGAGATATCCAGCAGTGGATCCTCACTGTTTTCATCCGGAGTAATGTTCAGAATTTCTGCTGCATCTTCCGGCCCTCCAAGAAACAGAGTTACATAAGGCAGTAATTCTCGCATTGTCTGCGAAGCGAGTTTACGGGGCGTTAAGGATTTATCCCAGTTCCAGAGTTTGCTGCGGTAATTCATATCACAGGCAATTTTAACACCACGTTTTTGGGCCTGCTGCATCGCAGTTCTGGTGAGTTCTGCTCCATTTTTTGAAATCGCGGGAGTAATGCCTGAAACAAGAAACCAGTCTGCCTTATCAAAAATTCCAGACCAGTCATATTCTGCTGCAGGGGTAATGGCGACAGAAGAATAATCCCGATCATAAATCACGTTGGCGGGCCGTTGATTCGAACCGGATTCCAGAAAAAAAAGCCCCAGACGCCCCTGCGATGATCGCAGTATGTGCTGAGTATCTACTCCGAAAGATCGAAGTTGCGAAATGCAGGCATCTGCGAGCGGATTTTCAGGCATTGCGGTTACAAAAGCTGCATTCCCACCAAGGCAGGCAATGGAAACGGCAACAGAAGCTTCTGCCCCAGCAAAAGTTACCACCAATTCTCCTGGCATTGCCTGCCCAAACCGCTTGAAACCAGGGGTCGCTAATCGACACATGATTTCACCGAGTGCTACTATTCGACTCATAAAATATTCCCTGTTGTTAAGTCATCGTTCAGAATAATGTTACCCGCTACGGCTGCGAAAACAAACCGGTAATGCTGAGGCAGCACGCAGTTCATAACTGCTGGCCGGTCGCGATTATTCTCAGGCCAGATAGAGAGTAAGCTCTTCGGACCACAGCCCTGGCTCATTAACGGTTGAATGATGTTGCGGAGCAAACGTGAGAGATGCGAGACTCGCCACATAAGCTCAAGGGATCGCAACTTGTTGCCAGAGTTGGCGATGAAATGCAAAAAGGCCGACACCTTGCGGCATCGGCCTTTTCTATAACCTGTGGGTCTTCCAGTTTCGCAACTGGAAAAACAAGTGGTGTGAACGATCGCGTGTTTGAAGAGATTATGAGACACCATGAAAATCAGCCAATAATCAACTAATAATCGGCCCCAAATAATGCCAAAATCACCTTGTTCCGGGCCGCTCAAGTCATAGATTCGAAAAACGGAGCTAACCGGGTGGGCATACGGAATCAAACTGAGAATTCAATTCGGTAAAGAAACGATTCATTTCCTGGTT